>JANNYV010000235.1:0-2105 GCA_031410275.1 Bacteroidota bacterium | reverse complement strand
GGGATAGGTTTATATCATTTTAATGATAGCAGAGGATGGTTAATGGAAAGCGACGAAATTCTTAATACGTTCACTCTTCATCGTCGCAACGGGCCTACTTTTAACTATGCAGCACTAACTGTAAGCCATGTTGGTAATGTTGGTATCGGAACAACCACACCTTTCAATAAACTTGATGTTGAAGGCGGGCTTGCCGTAGGTTCAGCATATTCAGGTACAACTACTGCACCGACGAACGGAGCTATTATTCAAGGAAATGTAGGTATTGGAACAACCACTCCAACCGCAGCGTTAGAAATTAACTCCTTTTCATTTAAACATAGTAACGCAGGTAAATCTGTAGAATCACAATTGTTTGCAAATGATGCTTTTTTCGGAACCACTACAGCAAATTATAACTTTCATCTGACAGCCGGTGGCTTTGATGATATGATCATACGCGGAGATAACCATCGGATAGGATTTGGAAGAAACCCTACCAACCAAAAATTTGAAGTTGAAGGAGGAGGATACTTTAATGGCAATGTAGGTATTGGAACAGCAACACCCGGCGGGCTTTTAGAATTAGGTTTAGACCAAGGTCGTAAGCCTTCAACAAATACTTGGACCATCACATCAGACGCACGATTGAAAAATATTGACGGATCTTATACAAAAGGCCTTAATGAAATCATGCAGCTAAAACCAATCAGCTATCATTATAAAAATGCAAATGGACGAACATTCAGTGAAGAAATATTGAAAACACAGTCAGTTGGTTTCAGCGCGCAAGAGGTTCAAAAAATATTTCCTGAATGTGTCGGTCAGGATGCTGATGGCTATTTGAATTTGAATATTCATGCGATTCTTGTTGCACAAGTAAACGCGATTCAGGAATTAAAAACCGAACTTGATAAAAAAGATATACAACTTACTTCATTGCAATTACAAATAAATGAATTGAAAGCGTTGATGAAGAAGTAGTGATATATGAGATAAGAGATGTAAGAAAATGCAGTATCACTTCTCTTTTTCTCCTTGTAAATAAATCAGCTTTTCTCTTTGTAAAATTAATTTTCATTAACCAAATCAACCTTATCCTTTAAACAAAATAAAAAATGAAAAATATATATCCGCCGTATATCACCAAATCATCAAATTATCAAATCATCAAATTAGTATTTGCATTCATTGTCACATTGTCGAATTGCCTCATTGTCGAATTAAATGCGCAAACCCTCAGTCCCAAAGTTATTGCATCTGCAGGCAGCTATGCCTCCAACGCAAGTGGTTCGCTTTCATTCACCATCGGTGAAGCAAACACACAAACATTCAGCAATGCAACAAATATGTTGACCCAGGGTTTTCAACAACCCTTTAAAGCCACGCTTAATCTTAAAGCCTATTTACAAGGTTATTACATCAACGCAGGTCTGATGCAAAATGTATTGTATAATGAAGGTATAACTGCACTTCCCGGAACGGAATGTGATACCATTCAAATTCTATTGCGAGAGCCAACAAGCCCGTACAATATTGTAAGTACAAGTAAACAAGTGATACAAACCAATGGCACTGTTACTTTCAGCGGCACGGTTCCAGCTGGTCAATCGTATTATATAGTCATCAAACATCGTAACACCGTTGAAACATGGAGTACAAATCCTGTTTTATTAAATGAAAACACGACTTATGATTTTTCTACCGCTGCAAACAAAGCCTTTGGTGATAATCAGGTTCAGGTTGGAACAAATCAATGGGCATTCTATTCCGGCGATTTAAATCAGGATGAGAATGTTGATTTATTAGACCTTTCTACTTTAGAAACCGATATTAATAATTTTCAGTTCGGTTATTTCGCCACAGATTTGAATGGTGATGGTAATGTAGATTTGTTAGATTCGCCGCTACTGGAAATAAATATCAATAATTTTGTTTTCGCCAGCCATCCGTAAAACAAAGAGTTACCTTGCTTTTTTTCTCCGCAGAGTCTCCGCCTCGGGACTCTGCGTTATAGGTTGTATCGTCATATATATTATTCATAGTTAGTTATTCTCTCTCTTGAAGTAAAGATAAAAAAATATTTCCGCAGAGTGCCTCATAAACAATTTACTCAATTCGAGATT
>JANNYV010000234.1:0-6333 GCA_031410275.1 Bacteroidota bacterium | reverse complement strand
CCCGCACATACATCGCTCGGATAATGCATCCCCAAATGCATGCGCGAATACCCCACCGCACATGCCCATGTATAAGCCGGAACAATTACATACCATCTCCTGAAATTTAAACTCAACGAAGTAGCCGTTACAAATGCATTCGAAGTATGACCTGATGGAAATGAATAATGTTTCTCTGTTTCAAAAGCCTGTATATAGGCATACGTAGCGGATGGTCTGTCACGATTAATGACCCGTTTTAAAATAAACGTATTGAGCGAAGACACTGCCAACGCACATGTCATATTCACTCCTTTTTCTACCAACTTCTTATCGTGCTTACTCCATGCCGCAATAAAAACTGAAACCGGAATTCCAATACCAATATACCCTTCCGAATTAGAAATCAATTTCATCGGATTATCCAAATTTGTATTTCTATTGACATTGATTTCTTTTAATGCATTGATGTCAAAATTTTGAGCATACAATTTGTTTTGTGCGGTAAAAAGAAAAAAAACAAAAACCATTGTAGCTTGAACCACATAGGTCATAGGGCATATAGAAATACACACAGAGTAAATACTATGTGAAAGCCTATATGTTCTATGTTCTAAGTGGTTCAAAAATAAATGGATATTAAAAGTTTACTGAGGCAGGAAACAACCTTACATTAAAGAATAATTTTCATTGACCTGAACAATAATAAACCCGAAGATATATATTTACACAACATGAGGGCAATACTATTAGTTGGTTTATTTTTTTCTGTCATCGTATTGATATTATTTAATTGTAACTCAGAAGAAAAAAATCCTTTTCTCAATGCGCAAAAAGGAAAGGCTAGCTATGTAGGAATGGAAACATGTAAAAGCTGCCACATAGGAATTTTTGAAACGTTTATTAAAACCGGAATGGGACAAAGTTGGGGCTTAGCCACCAAACAAAAATCAGCAGCCGACTATTCTCCTGTAAAAGCGTTGGTGTATGATTCAATAAAAGATTTTTATTACAAACCCTTTTGGGATGGCGATAGTTTATGTATTCTGGAATTTCGTATGAATGGAAATGACACTGTTCATAAGCGTTTGGAAAAAGTAAGTTATATAGTTGGTAGCGGACAGCATACTAATTCGCATATCATCAATATCAATGGATATTTGCATCAAGCTCCGATTACATTTTACACACAAAAAGGAAAATGGGATTTAGCACCCGGTTTTGAAAAAGGCATGAATAGCCGCTTTGACAGAAAGATTGAATTGGAATGTATCTCTTGTCATAATGGTTATCCGGATTTTGTGGAAGGCAGTTTAAATAAATATACCGATGTAAAATTGGGTATCGATTGCGAACGTTGTCACGGCCCTGGAAGTTTGCATGTAGCTGATAAACGAAATGGAAATATTATTGACACCGCTAAATTCACTGATTATACAATTGTCAATCCGCGTAAACTCACCACAGAACAGCAAAATAATTTATGTCAACGTTGCCATTTACAAGGCATTGCCGTTTTAAATGACGGGAAAACATTTTTTGATTTTCTTCCTTCGGACGAATTGCATAAAACGGTGAATGTGTTTATGCCGACCTATAGTGGCGAAGAAAAAAATATGATTATGGCGAGTCATGTCGAAAGGATGAAGATGAGTAATTGTTATATCAATTCCGGCAAGATGAGTTGCATCACTTGTCACAATCCTCATATCAGTGTGAAGTTCACTCCACAGGAACAGTATATCAATGCATGTAAAAGTTGCCACACTTCAAAAGATCAATGCATTGAAAAATTGGAAGTCCGAAATACGAAAAATAACAATTGTGTTGAATGCCATATGCCAAAAAACGGCAGTATCGATATTCCGCATGTGGCAGTCACCGATCATTTTATCAGACGAAGGCCACAACTCGAAAACAAAAAAGAAATTGTGAAGTTCCTAGGTATGAAATGTTATAATAACAACGATGTTGATGCAAGAACAATGGCCAGAGGCTTCTTAGAATTCTTTGAACGGTATGAACCCAGCAAACCTTTAATTGACAGTGCTTTCAAGTATTTACAAAAGGCCGGCGTAGATAGCAATAAAGATGCTGACTATGATTTGATACGTGCCTATTTTTTGTTGGAAAACTATGCAAAAATAGTTTCTCTATCCTCAACATTAAAAGCAGGTGATATACATGATGCGTGGACTTGTTACCGAATTGGTGAAGCCTATCTCAAGCAAAAAAATGCAACCCGGAGTATCGAGTTTTTACAAAAAGCGGTGGCTATAAAACCATACTCATTAGATTTTCAAAATAAATTAGGGAATGCATTTCTTGCTGAAAATAATTTGGCCGATGCAAAAAAGACATTCCTGTTTATACTTAACGAAAATCCGAAATATGCATCAGCAAACAGTAACCTTGGTTATATTGCCATGCAAGAAAACAATATGTCTTTGGCAAAAGCATATCTCCAAAAAGCTATGATGTTGAATCCGGATCATGTACAAACAATTATTAATTTGGCAGTGGTATATCATCAAACGAATTCAAATTTATTGATCAAACCATTACTTTTCCATGCGTTGAAATTAGAACCTCATAATGAGCAGGTAAAGGCGATGTTGAGGGATTTGAAGTAAAAATTTAAAAGTTATTGGTTATTAAGTTAATGGGCTATTGGTGGCATATAAAAAAATGACTTTTCTTAATCGGCAAAGTCAATAACTTAATAACCCAATCACCAATAACTCTATACTACAACTTAATGATTACATCTTCTCCTCCGTAATCCTTAATATATCAGCTTCTTCAGCCTTTGCCTTTTCCAACATATCCGAAGCTTCTTGAATGAATTGTGTTGAAAGATTTTTATCCTTCAATCCTGATGCATTAATTTTTACATTTAAATATGCACCATAAATTGCAGTACGAATACATAACGCACCGACAGCTGCATCAGTCACACTATTAGGATTTCCAATCGAAACCATTTCTCTCAGCAAAGGGAAACATTCAAAACTTTTCTTCATAGTTAGCAAGGGAATTTCCGTTGCATAAACCGTTGCATCTTGAATGGCTTGCGTACGGAATGCTTTTTCTTCAGTTGTATTTTTAGGCAATGAAAATGCGTTCATAATTTTATTAAATGCATTCGTGTCTTCGTCAACAAGTTTCAACAATTCATCCTTCAGTTGTTGCCCTTTCTCAGCCCAAGTACTAAAGACTTCCCATTGCTCATCCCATCCCTTTTTATGACTGCTCAAATTGGCTACCATCGTTCCTAATGATGCTCCCAAACTACCCATATACGCACTGATACTTCCTCCACCCGGTGCAGGACTTTCGCTCGCCGTTTCATCGGAAAAAGAACGAAGATCCATATCAATTAATTTCTTACTATGCTCATCATTCAATACATATTCTATGATTTTTTTCTTCGGATCGAACGGTGCTAACTCATCAAGTCCCATACTTTTAACCGCTATCTTAATGAGTTCTTTATCACCAACACCAACACTTCTCTTTTGCTTTTGAAGAAAATATTTTCCCGCATCTAAGAAACATTTTAATGGTGTGAGACCAACCAACTCACTTCCAGTAACACGCATACCACGGACATTTGCCCGTTCAACAGCCGTATCAAATGCAATATGCAATGGGGTAACATTGATATTCGTAAGGTTCATAGAGATTTGCGCAATCCCATATTCTTCAATATACCAACCAATGGCTTTTACACTTTTCAATAGACCCGGCTCACGAACTTCAGCACCATTTTCATCCAATACTTTTTTGCCATTTACTTCTTTCACTCTGCCATTTTCACGCAAATCAAATGCGACAGAATTTGCACGACGAGTTGAGGTTGTATTTAAATTGACATTGTATGCGACTAGAAAATCCCTTGCACCAATCACCGTAGCACCACTTCGCTCATTGAAGATGGCCGCCCCAAAATCGGGTGTCCAGTTGGCATCTTTTATTTTATCGGCGAAGCCTTCATATTCTCCTGCACGAATGGTGGCTAAATTTTTCCGGTCTTCTTTTTGTGCAGCACTTTCATAGAGGTAAACAGGAATATGTAATTCTTCACCGACACGCTTCCCTAATTTTTTTGCATAGGCAACAGTCTCCTCCATACTAATACCGCTAATCGGAATCAGTGGACAAACATCGGTTGCGCCCATACGCGGATGCTCACCTTTATGTTTACTCATGTCAATTAACTCGCTTGCTTTTTTGATAGCCTGATAGGCAGCTTCGATAACAGCATTGGGTTCTCCAACAAATGTCACTACCGTTCTGTTCGTTGCTTTCCCTGGATCGACATCCAATAATTTAACGCCTTCGATCTTTTCTATTTCGTCTGTAATTTTTTTGATGATATCTGTGTTACATCCTTCACTAAAATTTGGAACACATTCGATGAGTTGTTTTTGCATTGATAATACTTAAGTTTTTATTTTCTTTTAAATTTCTTTTTTAGTTGGTGTTGTATCAAGTTTAAATTGTCATTGGGCGTGCCCCTCCCAAAGCATCGGGTCGGGCTATCCACTGCAATCCCTGACCAAAGCGTCAGGGGATTTCCGTTACTATCCCTCACGCAAACGACATATGCATATTGATACGCCACTAAATTCGACTTTTGCCTTTCTGCGAATTCTTCTAGTATTCTTCTAATCTCTCATATCAAATTGACAAGCCGAATTTCTTCCCGCATTCAATGGCCTCTTCATATCCCGCATCTGAATGTCGCAATACACCCATTGCCGGATCATTAAATAACACACGACGTAAACGTGCATCCGCATCTGCTGTACCATCTGCAACAATGACCATGCCTGCGTGTAAACTATATCCCATTCCTACGCCCCCACCATGATGAAAGGACACCCAACTGGCTCCACCCGCCGTGTTGATTAACGCATTTAAAATTGGCCAATCCGCAACCGCATCACTGCCATCTTTCATGGCTTCGGTTTCTCTATTGGGTGAGGCTACACTACCGCAATCGAGATGATCACGGCCAATGACAATCGGTGCTTTCAATTCACCGTTGCGAACCATTTCATTGAAAAGCAATCCTGCTTTTTCACGCTCTCCCATACCCAACCAACAGATACGTGCTGGCAAACCCTGAAATGCAATTCGTTCCTTTGCCATATTGAGCCATCGTATCAATCCTTTATTTTCGGGAAACAGTTTTTTTAAGGCTTCATCTGTTTTATAAATATCTTCAGGGTCACCGCTCAGTGCTACCCAACGGAAAGGGCCCTTGCCTTCACAAAAGAGAGGACGAATATAAGCCGGTACAAAACCGGGAAAATCGAATGCGTTTGTTACGCCCCGTTTATCATGTGCTTGTCCGCGCAAATTATTTCCATAATCGAATGTAATGGCTCCGCGTTTTTGCAACTCCAACATTTGCATCACATGTTTCGCCATGGTATCTAAACTTCGTTTGCAATATTCATCGGGATTTGATTCGCGTAAAATTTTTGCGTCTTCGACACTCATGCCTTCAGGAAAATAGCCGATCAATTCATCATGTGCCGATGTTTGATCTGTGAGTGTATCCGGTATTATATTCCGATCAATAAGCCGTTGCAATAATTCAACTACATTGCAAACAACACCAATTGAAATGGCTTCGTTATTTTCTTTTGCACGGATTGATTCATCAATCGCTTCATCAATACTCAAAAACATTTTATCAATATATCTTGTGTCTAAGCGTTTTTGAATTCTCCATTCTTCTACATCAGCAGCCAAACAAACACCTTCATTCATAGTAATGGCAAGAGGTTGAGCGCCGCCCATGCCACCCAATCCGGCAGTTACATTGAGTGTTCCTCTCAAGCTTCCATTGAAATGTTTATTCGCCAAACTCATATAAGTTTCATAGGTGCCTTGTACGATTCCCTGTGAGCCAATATAAATCCAACTACCGGCAGTCATTTGTCCATACATCATTAAACCCTTCGCATCTAACTCTCTGAAATGCTCCCAGGTAGCCCATTTGCCGACCAAATTAGAATTTGCAATCAGTACACGGGGCGCATCTTTATGACTGCGCAATACACCAACAGGTTTTCCGCTTTGCACCATCAATGTTTCATCTTCATTTAAGTTTTTGAGACATTCAATAATCTTCTCATAGCTCTCCCAATTGCGGGCGGCCTTTCCCAAACCTCCATAGACGATTAACTCATCGGGGCGTTCTGCCACATCAGGGTCAAGATTATTTTGTAACATTCTGAAAGCTGCTTCAGTAATCCAATTTTTACAATGAAGTTGAGTGCCGGTTGGCGATTTGATGATTCGGTGAGTGACCATAATTTTTGTGACGGGTTAAGGAGT
>JANNYV010000233.1:0-3732 GCA_031410275.1 Bacteroidota bacterium | reverse complement strand
GTTCACCGGGGCTCTTGATTCATGGTTTTACGCCCCGCTTGACGAAACGAACCGTGCCGCGAAAGCGCTATTGTGCCGATTTGACACAGCTAATTCCCTTTAGACGCGAATAAGTTGTCTTGCCTCATGATTCTCCACGGGAACCCTGTGCATGTTTTCAACTTTCAATGCTCAATTTAATAAATCATATATAACCTCACACAACGTTTCACGAAGGAACAAAAAACAAGAAAGCTGTCTCAAGAAATTGGGGCAGTTTTTTTATCGTAATACTATTATTTTCCGTATTGCATTAAAATATAAATTATGCTGTTATTTTTATAGTTGAATATTTAAAACTTTCACATCCATATTCGTTTTATGAATAAACATTATTTACTTACGCTCCTTGCGTTTACACTGAATTATTATTGCTTTTCTCAAAAACAAAAAAGCGAAGAGTTTCTTCGTATGGTTTTACCAAATGGATGGGCGATTACACCTTTAGGAACTAGTTTGCCACTCGGCGATTTGCCCTTGAATATGGCAGCGAGTCCTTCAGGAAAATTTATTGCGGTGACGAATAATGGTCAAAGTATTCAAAGCATACAAGTGATTGATGTGCTAAATGAAAAAAAAGTTGATGAAGTAATCATTCCGAAATCGTGGTATGGATTGAAATTTTCTGATGATGAAAAATTTCTGTATGCATCGGGCGGAAATGATAATCGTATTTTAGTTTACGCATGGAATGGTCAACATCTGTTACTCAGTGATTCAATTCGTTTAGGGAAGGCATGGCCTGAAAAAATTTCACCTGCAGGAATTGAAATAGATGATGAGGCACATATTCTTTATACTGTGACAAAAGAAAACAATTCGTTGTATGTGGTGGATTTACAGACGAAAAAAATTATGCAGCAACTTGAATTACCCGATGCAGCTTATTCATGCATTCTTTCATCCAACAAAAAACAATTATTTATTTCATGTTGGGGTTGCGATAAAGTGTTAGTGTATGATATTCAGCAAAGAGAAATTTCAACAGAAATTCAAGTGGGTGATAATCCAAATGAAATGCTGCTTACCAAAAACGGGAACTATCTTTTTGTCAGCAATGCCAATGACAATTCGGTTTCAGTCATTCAAACAAAAAAACTGAAAGTCATTGAAACACTCAATACAGCTCTTTATCCTGATGCACCTTGTGGCTCCACTACAAATGGTTTGGCATTAAGCGATGATGAACGAACGCTTTATGTTGCCAATGCAGATAATAATTGTCTCGCCGTGTTTGATGTGCATATGCCCGGCACAAGTTCGGGCAAAGGATTTATACCTACAGGATGGTATCCGACGAATGTAAAAGTAATTAGCGATAAAATTTATGCAACAAACGGGAAAGGCTTTTCATCAAAAGCGAATCCCAATGGACCAGATCCGAGTAGCAAGAAACAAGAAATAAAATATCAGAAAAGTGATCCTACAAAAGTTCAGGAGGTTGAGTATATCGGAAGTTTATTTAAAGGCTCTTTGAGTATCATAAACATTCCGGATAATGAAACACTTGGAGAGTATACAAAAATGGTTTATGACAATACACCATATACCAAAGAAAAAGAAACGAATACAAAAGGTGAACAAGGTAATCCGGTTCCTATGCAAACAGGCATGCAGTCACCGATCAAATATGTGTTTTATATTGTAAAAGAAAACAGAACATACGACCAGGTTTTGGGTGATGTAAAAGAAGGAAATGGTGATTCGACTTTGGTTTTGTTTGGTTCTCATTACACACCCAATCAACATGCCTTGGCCAAGCAATTTGTATTACTCGATAATTTTTATGTGAATGGCGAGGTAAGTGCTGACGGGCATAATTGGAGTATGGGCGCTTTGGCGAATGATTATCTTGAAAAAACATGGCCAACTTCTTATGGTGGTCGAGGTGGTAGTTATGATGCTGAAGGGAACCGTGATATTGCCGAAAACAAAGCCGGTTTTATTTGGAATCTCTGTCGTCGAAATCATATCAGCTATCGCACTTATGGTGAATTTGCCGATGACTACAAAGCAAATATTCCTGTGCTCAAAAATCATTTCTGTCCTTATTTTACCAGTTGGGATCAAACGGTTCGTGATACCACTCGTTTTAATCAATGGAGGAATGAATTTGATTCATTGCTTGCAGAAGGTGCAGTTCCCAAATTAAATACGATACGTTTTATTAATGATCATACAGAAGGATTGAGAAAAAACAGACCAACACCTTTTGCGCATGTGGCTGATAATGATTTGGCATGCGGCATGTTTGTCGATTATTTAAGTCACAGTAGTATTTGGAATGAGAGTGTTGTTTTTATTTTAGAAGATGATGCTCAAAATGGTCCTGATCATGTAGATGCGCATCGTACAATTGCTTTTGTTGCCGGAGGGAGAGTAAAAGAAAATTTTGTTGACCACACCATGTATTCAACTTCTTCGATGTTACGCACAATTGAATTGATACTAGGTCTTCCTCCGATGACCCAATATGATGCTGCGGCAGAACCAATGTGGCGATGTTTTACAAATGAAAAATTTCACCCGGTATTTATTTCGCTTCCTTGTGAAGTGGATTTAAATGAAAAGAGTGTATCAGTAAATGAATGGCAGAGACGTTCAGAGAAATTTAATTTTGCCAAAGAAGACCGGGTACCTGATATCGAATTGAATAAGGTATTATGGTATGGTATTAAAGGAGAAAAAAAAACGATGCCTTTACCTATAAGAGCTGCATTTATAAGATGGGACAATAAGCATGCGATATCTATCAAATAATTAATAGCATGCATGGTTCAATTTTCATAAAAAAATAAAGAGCCTTCAAAGTTGATTGAGCCAACAGCGTTTAATACATCCTTCTTTTCTATCAAAAAAAAAGTTGGGTAATGAGTAGCATTTTCTGAAATGAGAATGAAAATGCTTCCTTTTTTTAATTGTACATGAAGTTTACGTTATCTAATTGTTTCGTGTTTTACCTTATCATTAAGCCTTTCAGAACGACTCAGTCGATGCGTTCATTCTGTTACTTTTGTTCACCCAATTTTTTTGGAAACATTTAAAAAAATATACATGAAACAATTTACAAATCAACTTCCAAGCCTTGTTGATTCATCACAAAAATCAAATCAAATTGTGAGATCAAAATTATTTCCAATTTTGCTCACAATTTTATTTGCAGTAGTAAGCCAATGTGCAAATGCACAAATCTATTTAAATCAATTTACAGGAGCCTCTGCTTGCCCGACAAATGGAAATGTTCCAGCCATGGCAGCTAATGCTACCGGTGCACCATTAACAAGAACAACAGTAACTTGTAATTCTACAGCGAACGTGTTTAATTCAACGACACTAAATGCAACTTCTAGTTTGTCTGCAACTTCATACATTGAATTTTCAGCAACTGCGAATTCAGGTTTTGCATTAAATATTACGTCAGTTTCTTTTTTCAGGCAAGCAAGTAATTCTGCCCCTAATCAAATGGAGGTTCGATATAGTACTGATGCATTTGCAACATTTACCACTTGGGGCTCTGCACCACTTAGTCCTACAACCGGTACTACAGCGACATGGGACATGACTGATTTTTCAACAGTTTCCGGCGGGACAGTGACATTTAGAATATATCCATATGGTACGCAACGTGCTGATTTAACTGCGCCCGCTGCAGCAGCTTCAGGTACTTTTCGCGTAGATGATGTTACAATTAAC
>JANNYV010000232.1:0-2180 GCA_031410275.1 Bacteroidota bacterium | reverse complement strand
CAATGCATTGCTTGATTTAAATTTTTAAAATAATTTTTCTTGTAGTAAACCACATACCATTCGTTATTCATAGTTGAATATGGGTCAATAAAAAAACTATTGCTTCCATCAGAAACCATGGCGTGAAAACCAAATAGGGTAAAATCTATTTTTGCGGTAATACTTGCATCCTTTACACAAATGGCCGTATATGTTTTTATCTCTGCATATTTTTCTGCTAATGCTTTTTCCATCATTGGCTTTTCAACAATATTAAATTCCATTTCGCCTCCATCAGGAGTTGGCAAGAAAATTGTTGACATGATTCCGCTCTGTTCAGTTGGGATAAATGACTGAAATAGTTGAAATGCCGCAACATCTATTTTGGCTAATTGATATGTTTGCGGAATTATTTTTCTCTCACCTGCAACTGGAACTGTTTTTTCGGAGCTCAATGTCCAAAGGTCATTAAACGAAGTTGCATTCGAATAAATGGAAGTGAATAACAGTACGAGTGTACAAATTCTTTTCATTGTAAGTGTAGTATTTAAAATTTAATATAAGGTCTGAATTAACGTTCGAATTTTTCCTTCACAAAATTCGGATCGTCTTGTGCGTAACATAAATAGTATTTCATTTTATTGAAGACAACTGAATTTATATAATATACTTTTTTGTCGAAGGTAATCATCATCTTTACTGAGTTCTCATCACAATCAATTCGAGCCATATTCAAACTGTTGTCGGCAGCAAAAGCTTTGAATGACATAAGTTTCGGGTATTTCGCTTGAAGTGCGGAATCCATTGTTATTGCACGGCTCACGATAAACTCTTTGCATTCTATTGTATTATTCATAAATAATGGCAACACAATTCTAGTATTACTTTTATCATATTGAATACCATTCAAAAATGAACTAAAGACCGTATCGATCGTAGAAACAATTCGGTAGGCAGCAGGCTGTTGAAAATTAGCAGGAAACTTAAAACCTTTGGGCAATTCTAAAAACCATGTTGGTTGTGGGTAAGGTGTACTACAAAGCCGCATTGCATTTGCTTTATCGGTAGATTTTATATCTGTCTTTACAACTTCAATTTTCTTAACTGCCTTAACTTGTTTTTTGTGTTTGTTCTTTTTTGCGGCATCGCTGTTCAACGAAATAAATAGAACCAATGCCAACAGAATTAAATTTTTCATCCGATAAAAGTAAAGCGGATTATTCAAAATCGGTAAAAATTGCGGTAAAACTTGCGATTTCTCTTGGCTTGGTCAGTACATGCCAATTGCCTTTGTATTTTATTTCATAAGGAGCCAATTGATTTTTTACCTGTTTTAATTTCACCTGCATCACCACATCAAAATCATAAAATAGCGTTTTAAAAGACAAGGAATAATCTCTTGCAACAATCGCAAAATCCGATACCCGAAACCATGTGGTGAGTTCATTAATCACAACCTGATTTCTATTTTCTACTTTGGGCTTTGCCTTAAACACATAGCATTCATCATTATTATATTGAACTCTTAACAAATGAAAATTGTATTTGCTGAAATAAGGCTCATCAAAAATGGCGACATTTTCACCAATACCCGGAATGCCTGAAATACGTTTACCGGGATTAAAAATCAAAAGACGAAGTTGTTCCTCATATTTCGATGTGCCGCTGTAAATTATATTACCGACGATATTATTTTCATTACAAACTTTTCCGTTTGCAAAAAATAAATGGGCGTATAATTTAGCTGTATAATATTTGTACTCCCTTTTTCTAGTAAAAAAATTTCCCTTTACGGTTTCTTTTTTTACTGTCATGCTTCTGCATTTGTCTTTTACCTCTTGCCTTGTTACGCTGTTATAAGAGGCTTTGGTATTTTCGCTTTTATCTTCAATTACAATATCATTGTACATGTTGTAGGTCAGCAGATGCAATGTTTTAAACGCTTTATAAAATGTAGTATCCTTTCGTACTTTATCAATAAATGCATTGATATCAAAGCCACTTTGTACCGCTTTTATCATCACATCATCGAGAATAACACCTTGGTATATCTTTTCCTTTTTATGTTGTTGGGCAAATGAGGCATACGAAAATAAAATTAAACAAAGCAAGCAGATTACTTTTATACACTGTAACTTTATCCAATCATTTTTTTTATATGCAAAAGTTCTACTCATTTCTTTTTGTTTCATGTTGTCTCC
>JANNYV010000231.1:0-2899 GCA_031410275.1 Bacteroidota bacterium | reverse complement strand
ATTCATTATTTAAACAAAATTCTGCGAACCTAAATATTAGAAATGGAGTAGGTATATTGCCAACGAATGAAATTATTTTTGTCATGTCGAAAAAAGAAATCAACTTCTATGACTTTGCCAATTATTTTAAAACGTTAGGTTGTATCAATGCACTTTATCTCGATGGTTTTGTGTCGAGGACTTATTTGCCTGCGAAGAATTGGATGCAAACCGATGGAAATTTTGGTGTTATAATAGGCGTAACAAGCAACATAAAAAAGAAGGCTGAACGATAAATTTGTTGCCTTCGAGCGTGAGTGATAGTAGCGGAAATCCTCCCGCTGCTTTGAGCGGGAGATTGAAGCGAATAGCACGACCCGATGCTTTGGGAGGGGCACGCCCAGCTAAATTTTATTTAAATTTGTAGCTATAATTTTTTATGTCGGCGCATTATTTATTTAGTTTATAAGATAGTATCTTTGAAGTAGGATTTTGTAACACTACATGTAATTGATAATTTTAAAAACACCTACATACTTTTATGCACGATGATTTTTCTGATGAGAAATGGAAACCAATAGTATTTGATTTCGAGTATACGAATCAGGTTCGGATTGAAATATCAAATTACGGACGAATACGAACATTTAATTATCTTTCTGATGGCCACATTCGAAAACTGGGGTTGGGAAAACAAGGTTACCCGATGTTTCATGCCAGATTTTTTAAACCAAGGGAAGAAAGCGTGGCGAAACGTTTAGCGTATTTAAAAGAACAAAGTTTTAAATTGGCAAGAGATTTAAAAGCAATGAAGGAGAGTAATAAAAGCAAACGATTAATTGCGGAAACAACTAAATTGTTAGAGGACTTTAAGCAAAACTTAAGTAAAAAATATTATGCTGATACCGCTAAGCGGACTATTTATTATCATGAACATATTCATCGCTTAGTGGCCTATTATTTTCTGAGAAAGCCAACTTCGCATCAAACAATTGTTGGGCATATCGATTATAATAAAGAAAACAACAAGGCTGATAATTTAAAATGGATGACGCTAGAAGAAAATTATAAACATCAGCGAGGCAGTCCGGCAGTGATTGAATATAAAGCGAAGAAAAAAGTAAAAACGTATAAGCCGAACAAGGTATATAAACTAACTGTCACAAAAGTGATGTTGTTGAAAAAATTATTGAATGAAGGGAAGCCGATGCCTAATTTGGTAAGGCAATTTAAAATAACCCATACTCAAATTCTTCGTATCAAACGGGGAATTAATTGGGGCGAAATTCCGGCGGCCAAATGATGTTTGATGGTTCGCTCATTTCACTTATCTGATTAATGTAACATCTCCATATTTTAATTGACGGGCTTCATTATTATGCACATAAGTCATCAGATAAAAATACACATCCATGGGCGCCTCGTCTTCTTTATAACGCCCATCCCAAGCATCATTCATTAGTTTTGTTTCAAATACTTTTTGCCCCCAACGATTATAAACCTGAAAAGTAAATTCAGTGAGTTCACAATCAACTATCGGTAGAAAGGTATCATTCTTATTATCATTGTTCGGTGTAAAAGCATTTGGAATAAATACCCTGCAATCGCAATCTGCTTTCTTCACTACTATTGTATCTATATCAGTTCCACAAGAAGTGCTCACCCGCGCCCAATAACTTCCTGCATCTTTTATTTGAATCGATGAATTATTTGCATTGGTATTCCATAAATACGTTGCATTTGGAAACGTTGCATCCACCGTAAAACGTTGTCCAGGGCAAAGACTGGTATCATTGCCAAGATTTATAGATGGCAATGGATTGTAAGTAATATTGATGGTGCTTGTAGAACTGCAATTCATTGATGTTACTGTTACCCAATAAGTTCCTGCTTGAGTGACATTAAACAAAGGGTTAGTCGAATTGTCTTGCCATACATAACTTGCATTTACATTTCCTGCATTTAATAATAATGTTTGACCATCGCAAAGGGTTGTATCATTTCCTAAATATACAATAGGAATGGGGTTGAAATTAACTTGAATAGTATCCGACGCATTACAAAATGCATTGCTGACTTTTACCCAATAAATTCCTTGTTGAGTTACATTTATTTTGGGGTTTGTTGTATTGTCTTGCCATAAATAGGTTGCATTAAATGAGGTTGCATTTAGCGTGATTGTCTGCCCTTGACAAAGTGTTGTATCATTCCCTAAGTTAACAACAGGAAGCGGACTATAACTAATTTGTATGGTGTCTGAAGCACTACAATTATTGACCGTTACTTTCACAGAATAAATTCCTTGTTGTGTTACATTAAATAATGCACTGTTTGTATTGTCTTGCCATAAATAAGTAGCATTGAGCGTAGTTGCATTGAGCAGCATACTTTTCCCCTGACAAAGTGTAGTATCATTTCCTAAATGAATAACAGGTAAAGCAGTATAGTTGACATGTATGGTATCGCTTGCACTGCAAAATGCGTTGCTGACATTTACCCAATACGTTCCTTGTTGAGTCACAGTGAAAGTTGGGTTGCTTGAACTATTTTGCCATACATAAGTGGCATTTAAATTACTCGCATTTAAATTGACTAGTTGACCTTGACATACGGTTGTATCATTTCCTAAATTCACTACCGGAAGCGGACTGTAATTAATATGAATGGTATCAGTTGCATTACAAAATGCGGTGCTTACATTCACCCAATATGTCCCGGGTAGTGTTATATTAAATGTAGGGTTTGATGAATTGTTTTGCCATGAATAAGTGGCTACGGCTGTGGTCGCATTGAGCGTCATTGACTGCCCATTACAAAGTGTGGTATCGTTTCCAAGGTTTAATGAAAATGTAGAACCATAATTGACATGAATTGTATCGGTAGCGTTACAAGCCGCACCACTGCTCACTGTTACCCAATA
>JANNYV010000230.1:0-9918 GCA_031410275.1 Bacteroidota bacterium | reverse complement strand
TACCCGAAAGGAATAATAAATTTCCGACTTTGCGTGCATGTGGGTAAGCACCAACAGCTACAGGTGCTTTCGATGTTGATATAATTTCGCTCATGATATTTATTTATAAAAAGTAAATATACATGCAAAAAAAAAATCCTGCCTTAAAACTAAGACAGAATTTTCAACGTGATTAAAAAGATTTATTTAGCAACTTGTAATTTATCAGACAAAATATTTTGTCCATCACTAAGACTATACATATACAGTCCGTTTGCTACATTTGACACATCAATAGGTATTGTATTGATTCCTGATTTTGCATTTATGACATTCGTCAAAACAACTTCTCCAACTGCATTGGAAAGTTTCATGGTATAAGTTTTTTCGTTCTTACTTTCAAATTGTATTTTCGATATATAGTCAGCGGGATTAGGAACTGCACCAATAATATTGAACGAATATTTATTTAACAACTGCACTGAAGAAGGTGAGCAGGGTGCCGGTGTAATATTGATATGATAATAGTTTACGTTCGCAGCAGTATCAATTGGAATAATGGACAACACATGTAAATAAGCACGGACCGCCATTGTAAGGTTGATAGTGCCGGTTGCAGTTGCTGGCATAATACCGCTTATTTTTATACAAGCCATGGTATTTCCAGGAACAATCAAACGCGAAGTAGGAAGCAATGTTAATGCAGGAACAGATTCAACAATTAAACCTGAAGGGAGCCCGGTAATAGTAGAATTAATGACAAATGAATCTACATGCGCACTTACCGGCGAACCCAAGTAAGTAATTGATGTATCATTAGGGGCTTTGATATAAATAATTTGTTCGTAGTACTGGCCTGCACATCCATTCGCAAAGTTGGTGGCACTATCAGGAATAATATAACCTGCTTGTGGCAAGCTCAAAGTTCCTGGCACACATGGTGTTTGGGCAAACAAAAGGGTGGTAAACGTCATTACCAAAAAAGAGAGAATAATTTTTTTCATTTAAAAAAGTTTTGATAAAGGTAATCTTTTATTACTTTTCTCAAAATTATATCATGATGAAATTATTTTCAGTACTATTTCTAACGTTTTCACCCTTGTTTTTTTTCGCACAGACTGCCCTATTAAAGGGAATTATTAAAGACAGTACAAATCAGGAAACACTCACCGGAGTATCTGTGATGGCCGACTCAAAAACCTTTAGCAGAAGCAATATCAACGGTGAGTATATATTGAAATTAAAAGCCGGAAAGCATGTCATTAAATTTACGTATACCGGTTATACTGAAAAAATTATAAACCTTACAATTGACGAGAATGAAACAAAAATTTTTAATTTAGTGATGGTTGCAAAATCTGAAGAATTGAAAACAATTACGGTCAGTGGCAGCCGTTTTGAAAAAAGAGCAGCAGAAGAAATTGTGTCGATCGAAGTAATTAAACCTGCACAAATATTAAACACGGCTACGAACTCGATGGATGATGCATTGCAACGTGTACCAGGTGTTGATGTAATAGAAAATCAGGTGAATATTCGTGGTGGCTCGGGCTGGAGTTACGGTGCAGGCAGCAGGGTATTGGTTTTAGTTGATGATATGCCAATGCTTACTGCAGATGCAGGCGACGCGAAATGGGATTTTTTGCCTTTGGAAAATTGTGAGCAAATTGAAATACTAAAAGGGGCTTCTTCATCTTTGTATGGTTCTTCAGCGTTAAATGGTGTGATTAATTTCAGAACAGGATTTACCCGAAGTAAACCACGAACAAAAGTGATGGTATATAATGGTATGTATGGTAATCCAAAAGATAAATCATGGAAATGGTGGGGTAAACAACAACCGGGTTTTCAAGGAGGCTACTTTATGCATTCGCAAAAACTAGGGCAACTCGATATGGTGCTCGGTTCGGCTTGGTATAGCGAAGACTCTTATTTGCAAGGTGATTTAAGCAGAAGGGGGCGTGTAAATTTAAACCTACGTTACCACTCAAAAAAAGTAGAAGGACTTACAACCGGGATCAATACAAATGTGCAAATTAATAAAAGTCAAACCTTCTTTTTCTGGCAGCCAGATAAGATAAATGGTACAAAATATTATCAACCTTACGGTGGACTTGAAGATTCGACAACTACATTAAATAAAAATCAAGGACAACGAATTAATATCGATCCTTATATTTCATACAATACAAAAGGCGGCGCAAAGCATATTCTTCGCACACGATGGTTCAGAAGTAAAAATGATATTCCCGAAAAAAAGCAATCTTCAAAAGCAGATACCTATTTTGGCGAATATCAATTTCAGAAGTCAATGAATAGTGAAAATATATTACTCGATAATCTGAATATTGTCAGCGGTCTCACCGGAAGTTATAGCAATGTGGTAGGCGAATTATATGGTTCTCATACTATTTTTAACGTAGCTCCTTATTTACAAATTGAAAAGAAAATAAATAGACTTTGGACATCCATTGGAGCACGTTACGAATTCAATAGAGTGGATACCTATTCGTTAGAAAAGAAGCCTGTGTTTAGAGCAGGAATAAATTATGAAGTAGGAAAAGCTACTTTTATCAGGGCTTCATATGGACAAGGATATCGTTATCCTTCAATTGCCGAGCGATTTGTAAAAACAACATTTGGGGCTTCTCAGGTATTTCCAAATCCGGGATTAAAATCGGAAACAGGATGGAGTTCAGAAATAGGAATTAAGCAAGGTTATAAAGTTGGTTCATGGCTTGGCATAATTGATGTGGCTGCTTTCTGGACAGAATATGCTCAAATGATGGAATTTAATTTTGGCCTTTTTTCACCAAAGGATTCGTTGATTGGGCAGGTAAATAACCCACAAGATTATTTAGGATTTAAATCAATTAATGTGGGTGATACACGTATCAATGGGTTCGATATTTCTGTTGTTGGACAAGGAAAAATGGGACCGATGAATTCTAAATTTATACTAGGATATACCAAAATGAATCCGACATTGCTACATCCCGATTCTGCAATTGTTGCGAATATAAGTGGACCAACAAACACGCTAAAATACCGGTACAGACATAGCCTGAAATTTGATATTGAAAACTCATATAAAAAGGTTTCAATTGGAACGACTGTTTTGTATAACTCATTTATGCAAAATATAGATGAAGTATTTGAAAATACCAAACCCGATGAAAATCCATTTGGACTTATTTTTCAATTAGGGACCGGCTTGCCGGCAACGATAGAAGACTTTAGAAAAAAACATAATAAAGGCGCTTTGGTGTGGGAAGCAAGAATAGCAGTTGAACTAACGAAAGAAATCAGAACTTCATTTATTATCAAAAATATCATGAATGCAGTCTATTCTGAACGCCCTGCTATTTTAAGTGCTCCCAGAAATTTTACACTACAGCTTTCAGTAGACCTTTAAATGCCGTTAGCATGTGTTAGATGACAGGGAATGAATTCATTGCGATTTATTTATTCAGGCATGTGAATGATATAAATTATTGGTGAAGTCGTGTAATACTCATCGGCTTTATACGATTGAACTTTACATTGTAAGAAGGATTCACAATTAAAATTTTCAAAATGAAAGCTAATAAAAATAGATGGTCTGATAAAATACAACCAGAACGTTCAGGTACATTGCCTGAGAGCAATTACAGCAACAATACAACACATTTTAATCAACCCATCGGAACTGAAAAAGAGCCAAAGAAAATAAATACGAAAATAGCAGGAGCTGCACTCACGGGAGCTGTTATTGGCATTGTACTAGGCGCTGCTATTAGTGTATTAGCCTCACTCGTAAGTGATTTGGTAATACCCGGATTAGGGATAGCAATGGCTGCACCGGTAGCCGCCGGTATGGCAGGAGCAGGAGGAGGTGTTATAGCCGGTGGAATTATTGGTTCATTGATTGGATCAGAAATTTCGGAGGGAAGCGCTTCTTTATATAAAGCTGATCGAAATGAAAATGAGAACCTTGAAGAGAATAATGGACGCAATGAAAAAGAAACCGGGTATTTTGAAAAATGGTGGCGTGCTGGTGGCGGTGAAGAGCTATACGGCTAAATTTTTGCGAAGAAAATAAAACAGACAGCCATAAATTTTATTATATTCTCAATATGAATTTATAAAAGCTTATTGCAATAGATTGAAACAATTACAAGCCCTCTAACTTGTCAATGAAGAATGTTTTTCTTTGATACAAGTAAGCAATAACTGATACATTTTTTTAATTTTGAAAAAAAATAAAATGAAACTTTATTTCAAATATGATATACATGCTGCTTGTAAAAAAATAGTAGAGGAGCAATTAAATGCAATGAAATTAGAATATGCCCTAATTGGTTTCGGTGAAGTGGAACTACAGGAAGACATTTCACAAGATTTACTTCATCAATTAAATACCGGGTTGAAAAATTACGGTATTGAAATAGTGGAGAATAGTAAACGAATTCTTGTTCAAAAAATAAAAGATACAATCGTTGAAATGGTTTACCTCGAAGAGAAATTGCCCACCACGAAAATTTCAGCTTACCTGGCAGAGAAGTTGAACCATAGCTACGGTTATATTGCAAATTTGTTTTCAGATGTTACCTATACATCTATTGAAAATTTTATTATTTTACAAAAAATAGAAAGAGCAAAGCAACTCATAACAACAAGTGAATTGAATTTTTCAGAAATAGCATGGCGACTTAATTACAGTAGTGTGGCACATTTTAGTACGCAATTTAAAAATGCTACCGGAATCACGCCTACTGCGTTTCAACGTATCATTAATAAAAGGCGCAATGCAGCAGGGGACGAATAATAACAAAGGCAAAAAGATATATATTTGTCCTGCCCATTTATAACACTAAAAATATTTCAATATGCAAAACGATCAAATTCACATTTTACTTGCAGATGATGATGATGATGACTGTTCTCTTTTCAAGGATGCATTTGAAGAGATAAAAATAAAAACGATGGTCGAAGTGGTAAATGATGGAGTAGAATTAATGGATTATCTTGATCGAAAAGACATTATACTGCCTCATGTGCTTTTTCTTGATCTGAATATGCCTCGCAAAAACGGACTGGATTGCTTGAAGGAAATAAAGGGAATGGATCACTTAAAAAATATGGCTGTTGTCATTTATTCTACTTCAGCATCAGAAGAAGATATTGAAGAAACATTTGTCAAGGGAGCGAATGTTTATATTAAAAAACCAAGTGATTTTGGAGCACTAAAAAAAATACTGAAGGAAGTAATAACGATCAATTGGCAATATCATACATCGGGCTTAAACCGGGATAATTTCCTTCTCAGCTTTTAATCTTAATCATTTTTCGAATGAACATAAAAACCATTTTTACTTCTTCCTTCTTTTTGAGAAGTATTTTTGCAACCTCCTTATTCATTTTATTATTTATTACAGGTATTACATTCAAGCATATGATTGCGCTGGCAGATTCTGCTGAACTTTTAGTGCACTCCTATAAGGTACATATTGAATTAGATCAACTGAATGCAGTTATCAGAGACGCCGAAAGCGGACAGCGAGGTTATATCATTACGAAGGACAGCAGTTTTCTACTTCCTTATACCAATGGCCCCGATAAAATAAACGAATCATTTAGTAAGCTTACTTCATTAATTGTAGCGAATACTCAGCAACAGCTTCATTTAGATTCACTTCGTAATTTAGTTGTCATGAGGTTTCAGTACCTTGCGAAAACGCTGGAAAAGGACGCCAGTAAAGAGTCAGATAAATATGCGGTGCTTAACGGTATGCGCGAAGGTCGTGATATTATGAATTTGATACGGATACAAATTAATAAAATGGTTAAGATCGAAATCACCTCTGTGAATGCATTAAACAAAAAATATAAAAATGAAATTTCCTTCACACCTTTGTTTACATTATTGATATTACTTTTTTCATTGCTTGTTTTTATTTTTTCATATATTAAAATCAGTAAGGATTATGAAATTCTCAAAAGATCAAACGACAAATTACTGATCAGCACAGAATCTATTACTCATGCGGAAGAGATAGGCAATTTTAGTAGTTGGCAATGGGATATGGAATCCAATAAATTTATTTATTCAGATAATCAATATCGCTTATTGGGATGTGAACCACAATCATTTGAAGCCGGTATTGAAGGATTTCTTGAGTATGTTCACCCAATGGACAAACATATTATTACAGAAGGCAGAGAACAAGTGATGAATGAAAATAAATATCCGGCCGCTTTCTTCAGAATCATTCGCAAAGATGGTGAGCTACGATATTTTAAATCATTGAGTAAATTATTAACAGATGCTCAAGGAAAAAAAATACTCATTGGTATCAATAGTGATGTTACTGAAGAGCATCTCATAAATATTTCTCTAGAGGAGAGAAACAGAGAGCTTGAGCAAAGTAATAAGGAACTCGCTTCGTTTAATCATGTGGCCAGTCACGATTTACAAGAACCACTTCGAAAAATACAAACATTCATATCACGTATTTCAGAAAACGAAATATCAACTATCTCCAAAAAAGGGATGGAATATTTTATAAGAATTCAATCGGCAGCAGAACGGATGCGGATACTGATTGATGATTTACTCTTATTCTCGCGTACCAATAAAGCCGAAAAAATTTTTGAAAAGACTGATTTAAACAATTTACTTGAAAACGCCAAACAAGAATTGGTTCAAGTCATTGAAGATAAAAAAGCCATTATCCAATCTGATGTACTACCCATATTAGCTGTCATTTCATTTCAAATACAGCAATTATTTATAAACCTGATTGGTAATTCATTAAAATATAATAAGCCCGGTATTGCACCTTTTATTAAAATTGAGTGCGAAAGAATAAATGATAAGGAGCGTTCAATGTTTAAAACAGACATGAATAGACAATATTATAAAATTACATTTACCGATAATGGTTTAGGGTTCGAACAGGGGTACGCGGAAAGCATTTTTATTCTTTTTAATCGCTTACATCAAACAAATGTTTATCCCGGTACTGGCATTGGGCTTGCAATATGCAAAAAAATTGTTGAAAACCATGCAGGCCACATTAGAGCAGAAGGCAACCCTGGTGTAGGTGCGGTATTCACTGTCTTTCTTCCGGCTTAAAGCCATTCCCGTTTTTTTTTGACGAATGGGAATCATATAAAAATTCCATTCAATCATGTAAAGCATTTTGCTTCTTGCAATCCGATCTTTGTATTGGAAATGAATCGCAAATGAAAGTAGAAATACATGCAATGTAGAAGTACAATTCATAACAAGTAAAACGAATACAATGAAAAGCGCCGCAGAAAAATTTCATCAAAATGAAGAGAGAAAAGAAAGAAGCGTTCTAAAAAGATACCTAACCGACAGAAGTGGGTTGTGGAATTTATTTTTGCACGAACTTACCAATATATACAATGCTGAAAAAACGTTGGCAAAGTCAATCCCTGCAATGATTCATAATACTAATGCTGATAAATTAGTAGCGTTGCTGATTGAAATGTTGGGAATTTGCAAAGAGCATGTAATGAGATTGGAAAAGGTCTTTTTATTGATGGGTAAAAAAATACCGGAAAATGAAATTAATGATATAGAGAGTTTGAGCTTGAGTGCCGAGGAAATAATGAAGTTAACTGATGATAAAATAATTCGTGATGCATTTATGATTTTAGCAGGTTTGAAAATACAATCCTATAAAATAACAAGCTATGCTAAACTTAGTTCTTCGGCAAAGACGTTAAGCGAAAATGAAGCTCAGGCTATTTTGTATAAAGCGTTGAATCAGGAGATGGATATGGATGAGAAATTTTCCGAAATTGCAGAATTCTTCATAGTTGTAGCTGCCCTTGGTGATGAAGAGATTGGTGAAAATAAAGGAAACGAAGAAAGTGCATTATCTAAGTTGAGTTCCAATCATAACTAAATCAATTGGTGATAAAAAAAATACAATATCATGAATAATCTACTTTATATCATTGCCGTCTTGCTAATCATCTTTTGGGCTATTGGTTTTTTTGCCTATAGCGCAGGTGCCATTATACATATTTTACTCGTGTTGGCTCTTATCTCTGTTTTATTGAGAGTGATCAGGGGTGATAAAACATTAGAATAAACATTATTAAAAAATAATAAAAACTACGATTATGAAAACAAGTAAAGTATTATTAAGCGTATTGGCAGGCATTGCCGCCGGCGCTTTAGCAGGTGTTTTATTTGCACCTGAAAAAGGTGCAAGAACCAGGAAAAGAATTTTAAGAAAGGGCGAAGAATATACTGACGACCTCCGAGACAAGTTTAACGAGTTGGCAGATACAATAGGTAAAAAGTATGAACATGTTTTAGAGGAAGGAAGAGATTTGTTTTTGAAAGGGACAGTAAAAAGTAACGGCGTGAAGAAGGAATTAAAGGATGTAGCCGGATAAGGTTAGCTTTTTATTGAGATAGCATATCGCAACATGCAATGAGTTGCTTTTTGTATGTACAGGAATACTTTTAATACCACAATGAAATAATCAGAATTAAGTTCCCGAAAGAGTTGAGGTGTTTCCTGTCGTTTTAAATAAGTAATTGTATGCATGTTGCTTTGCTTACCCTTTGGCTTCTTCATCAATATGTGCGGTGAGTCTTTATCATTCAAAATGAGAAGCACAAAAAAATACATTGCCTCGACGAAGCAAAACGAGCACGAAAATAAATTGTTTCATTTGTCAAACACAAAATAAAAATGAAAAATAAAAATATTATAAGAAACACAGGAGGTGCGTTATTACTAGGTGCTTTAATTGGAGGAACCTTGGGAATTCTCTTCGCACCGGATCATGGAAAAAAGACAAGAAAAAAAATTCTGGCCCAATCAAATTCTGTAAAAGATATTCTGAAAGTCAAATTACATTGCATGTTGGAAGAAATTCAAAATGGAATGGAGTCCTTCACAGAAAAGGCCAACGCCTTTACAGAGAAGGTAAATAATTTCATGGAAATTGAATCCATTTTAAATGAAAAAATTCTTGAAACAACATTGAAGATTCATAGCCAATATCCTGAGTTGGTTAAATATTTAGATGAAATGGCTGTAACCATACCTGACAAGAGCAATCCCGAAATAACATTACGGAATTTAAGGGCATACAATAATTCCTTGAATACGATGCTGAATAAATATCAAGCAGAACATCCTTGCGATACTGCTACATTGTAAACATACTTATCGAATGAGCAGGTCTTAAAAGACGGATAGAAAGAATAAGGATAATTAATTTTTATTTAGTAATATTGATAAAATTTTATTTAAATGAAAAAGCTAGTTTTCTTTGTATTCATTACATTTTTTTTGGGTACTCAAGTAAACGCTCAATTAAAATTTGGAACAAATGGAGTGGGGTTTATTTTAGGAAATAGAAATCAAATAAATTTCAGAATTCATCCAAGTGTAACAACCGCTCAACTATTCGATTTAGCCGCTGAAATTCAATATAATAGAGCCATAATTGAAGAAGAACGGAATAAATTTTATATTGGTATTGGGTACAGATTTTATACGAAAGGCGTTCAACGTTCGGCTTCGGGTGGTTTTGTAAATGTAGTTGACGCCAACTCAATTTATATACCGGTGGGGATTGAGTATTTTCCGCTTCATTCTAAAAAGGTATCGTTTCAACTTGAAACCGGACCTGCTGTGGCTTTTGAGGAAGGTGGCGGTACAATTGGTTATTCTCTTTTATACAGTCCGCGAGGAGTGTTTGAAATAAATTACTTCTTTAAACAGCCTAAACATTAATGTTATAACTATTCTGCAAAACTTATGAATAGAATCTGTTGCATGTTATTTCATTTTTTATTTCCCCGTTTGAAATACCTGCTTGTTATACTTTTTTTTTGCGCCAATGCTTTATCTGCACAGGAAAAAAAAGTGAGCCGTTTTTTTTTAGCATCTGATAAACACA
>JANNYV010000229.1:0-1920 GCA_031410275.1 Bacteroidota bacterium | reverse complement strand
TTGGTTGGGGGCTTTGCGGTGATTTTGGCAGCATCCGTAGCTACGCAAAATACAATCCGGATAAATATGATTATATCGGATCAACACAGGTTCATGATACCGTTTATGTAAAGAAATCGACACCGGTCGGTCTTTCAATTTTATATTTCGGATGGAACAGTCATTTTATTCTGAATGAAATTAATGAGAATAAAAGTATCAGCCTGAATGTTTACCCTACTGTTGGTTTGGGCTTTACAAAAAGCCGCTTGCTGAATATTTCTGTGCCCTTGATGCTATGTTACAATATGGGAAATGTGGCCACGTATTCAGCCAAAAAAGATGCCGGTATCACGCTCGGTATCGGTGTCGAATATATTAAAGCAGGTTTAGTAAAAGTAGTGGATGAGAAAAACGATTTGATGGATGATGATGGAAGCATTGGCTATAATTCAAAAACCTCAGGTTTTATACAACCTTGTGCAGCCTTTGGTATACGGTACTTTACAAGAGGAGGCCATGCACAGGAATTGAATCTTAAGTTTGGCTTGAGACCATCCGGCAAAACCTATGATGCGTATGGAGAAATGCCGGCGTCTGAAAAAAAATCGTCAATAAATTTTTGGTGCAGGCTATCCCATGTATTTTATATTCGCTACTAAATGTAGTACTATTGCAAAAATTTATTATTCTTGCACATGAAAAAAATTCTCCTCTGCCTCGTATTACTTTCCATTTTTACTTGTTCAATTTCAGAAGCGAAAGACACAAAAAAAGGCTCAAAAAAATCGAGTCCGTATATCAAAGGATTTGGATGGGGCTTATTGGGCGATTTAGGCACAGCAAAACCTTACGCAGAATATAATAGTTACAGTAGCGATACTAATTTCATTAAAGTACACAGACCCTTTGCTATTTCAATATTATATTTCGGATGGAATAGTCATTTCATTTTGAAAGAAATTAGCAATGAAAAAAGTCTGAGTATCAATTTTTATCCGACCGTTGGATTAGGTGGCACCGTCAACAAATTTTTAAATCTGACATTCCCCTTAATGCTTTGCTACAATGCCGGCAATGTATCTACTTACTCCTCAAAAAAAAGTACAGGATTTACATTTGGCCTAGGTGCTGAATTTATTAAAGCCGGGATTATCACTACAAAAGATGAAAGCGAATATTCCGAAATTGGGTTTGCTTCAAAAGTTACTAGCATACTTGAACCATGCGCCAATATTGGTCTCCGTTACTTTACCAGTGGAGGTCATGCACAGGAATTGAATATCAAATTTGGTATGCGTTCCGATAAGGTATATGACAAATTAAATAAAATGCCCGTCGACGAGAAAAAAACATATACCGATTTTTGGTTCAGATTTTCATGGGTTCATTACATTCGTTATTAAATTAAAATTTATAAAATAAAATAAATATGAAAAAAGGATTACTACTGCTATTCGTACTTTGCTCAGTGAGTTTATTGACTGCCGACGCAAAAGATTCTAAAAAGAAACAAAAGAAAACAAGTCATTATATCAAAGGATTTGGATGGGGAACCTGCACCGATCTTGGCACCGTACAGCCCTATGCAAAATATTATACCGATCATTATAATTCAACTACCGGTAGTAATGATACCTCATTTGAAGGTATTGGTCGCCCTGTTGGACTTTCGTTTTTTACACTCGGATGGAATAATCATTTCAATATAAAAGAATTCGGTAAAGAGAAAAGTTTAAGCATAAATTTTTATCCTTCATTAGGAGTGGATATTCTAAAAAACAGAATGCTGGATTTGACACTTCCATTGATGCTTTGTTATAACACCGGCAATGTGTCGACCTATTCATCGAAGCGCGATATCGGATGGACAGTTGGATTAGGTATGGAATATATCATGGTAGGAATGATAAAAATATCAGATGATTTAGAAGACATTTC
>JANNYV010000228.1:0-3547 GCA_031410275.1 Bacteroidota bacterium | reverse complement strand
TCTTTATTCTGCCTCCACCACTTATACCCAATAAAGCCCATCATCATAAGTGGTAAGGCTGCCAAGTATAGAATACCGCTATTTAGACCCTTCGCACTTTTGTCACCTAATGAGGCGGCGGTTTTGGTGCACATCGAACATTGACCATACGCCAATGAACTGATCACACAAAAAACTACTATGATGAACAACCGTTTTAGCATGTTGCAAAATTTACGTATTAAGTTGGTATAACAAAATATATTTTTGATACATGCTGCGAATATGATTTTTGAAGGTGAGGGATAGTAGGGGAAATACTTTTTTGCAACGCCGGCAGGGTTATAACCGCCAGCACATTTAACCCTGCCGGCGTTAAGCAAAAAAGATTGGAACGGATAGCCCGACGCCGAAGCAATCCCGTTGACAAATCACAATCAATAGAAAGACGCTCATTACCAACGGGATGCTTCGGGGGCACCCCCAAATCAACTTCTCCTTTTATAGATTATTACATCGCCGACTTCATATAGTTTTACAAATTGTGCCGGAATAATTTTCTGTTCATGCTTGCTGTAAATAATACATTGAATGCGGCTGTCTATGCTTGGTAAATAACGTGTGCTTTGTGGTGATGACGATGCAAATAGAAATGGCTCCTTGTCTTGTTTACTATAAAATTCTATTCCGGGAATAAAATAATCAAAGTCTCTGCAAGCATTGTAAGCACTGTGTATATGCTCTTTTTTAAATAGGTTATATACCTGATACACCTGAGCATCTAGCGTTTTACTCCAATTTAAAAAGTGATGGGTATGTGCTTTATAACTAAACAACGCGACACACAAAACAACTAAAGGAACAGTTAGCCATTTGTAAGGTTGCGATTGAAACCATGCAAAAACTAATGCACATGTGATCACCGGTACGATCACTAAAAATGCAAGGGCCCGTTCCGGAGGAAACGTTTTTGTAGAACATGGAATGGCAATTGTGAGAAGTAAAAAAGACAAATTAAGCAGGCATGTAAAAAAAAGAAGTTGATTTTTTTTATAAAAATAAATGAGCAAGGCAAACGAAATGCAAGCGAGCACATAAAATAAATAATGGAACCCGGTAATGAAATAAGCGTACTGTTGAACATGTTTCAGGCATTGGAATGCAGAAGTTGATTGAGCGCCCGTTATGACACTAAGCCCCGGTGACAGGCCTGTTCCTAACAACATTGGAAGTAATAAAATGAAACTGAGTACGAAAGATAGTCCGGTATAAGCGATAATATAAACTATGAGTTCTTGTTTGTAAAAACATGCAAAAGCAATTAATGCCATGGCGCTTGCTACAATAAAATAGGGATGCGAAAGCATACTATAGGTGCCGAATGCATTGAGGATAGCCAAGAGAAAAATACGTCGCCGCGTAAAACCGGTTTGTACAAAATAAAATATTAAACTACAAATTGCTATGGCGAAAAAGAGTTCGAATATGACGCCTCTTGCATACATCATATAAAAAACAGTTACCGGCATACAAGCAAAAATCGAAGCTGTTGCAATGGCAATCCATTCATTTTGTACGAAGTATTTTATAGTTAAGGAAATGACATAAACGCTCATTAGCCCGATTAAAATAGAGGGCAAACGAAGAACAAAAACCGAGTTTCCGAAGAGCTTTATAAAAAACCAAGAGACTATATTATGCAAGGGGTAATTATTGTACGCACCAATAGCGAAGAAGATATTTTTATCTAAAAAATAATCATAATTCCATGCTTCATCATACTGAATATAAAAAGTGATGGCATAATATATTGAACGGATGAGAAGTATCAGGACTACTAAATGCAACACAATTTTTCCCTTTTTACTGAATGAATTGGCTATTGATTTTGCACGACTAACATAAAATGAACAAGAATATTGTAAGCCATTTACAAAACGAGCATAGCTTTTTCTGTAAAAAAATAATACTGCCAGCATTAGCAACGACAACGTGGAACTTGCTAAGAGCATGACTTTCAGTAACGCGTACTTTTCAGAAGTCACATAAACGGTTTTAAGTTTAGTTTCTAAATCGGGGCGATACAGCATATCAAGTAATGTATGAATGCAAGATGAATACGAATGTGTGCAGATAAAAAATGTGGCAGATAAAAACCAATAGACTATTGCAAGAGGCAGTATCCAAGACAAGAGGATAAAAATTTTATGCAGGATAGATGGCTTCATCAATCGATTTAAGGATGATAGTGCATGCTTCTATAATTTCTGCTTCTGTGATAATTAATGGAGGTGCAATTCGTAATGCGTTGGAGGCAAATAAAAACCAATCTGTAAACACACCATGTTGAATGCAAGTATCAATTATTTTTTTATTGATTTCATAACTATCAAAATGCAAGGCCATGAGAAGTCCGCAACTAGAAATAGTGCGGATGGCAGGATGTACAAGGTGCTTTCGGAATAATTTTTCTTTTGCTTTCACTTGTTCTGCAAGTTGCTCTTTCTGTAAAAAATTAAATGCGGCCAATCCGGCAGCGCAACAAACCGGATGACCGCCAAAGGTTGTGATATGACCAAGCACGGGATTATACATCAGCGTATCCATTAGTTCATGACCGGCAATAAATGCCCCCATTGGCATACCGCCACCCAAGGCTTTGCCTAATAATAAAATATCCGGAACGATACCAATCTCCTGAAATCGAAACAAACTTCCGCAACGTCCGAAGGCGGTTTGTATCTCATCGAATATAAGGAGTACACCATGTTCATCACATTTGCTTCTGATAGCGTGTAACCATTTTATATCGGGCAGTATAATACCTGCTTCTGATTGTACAGGTTCTAAAATGATGCAGGCTGTTTTTTCATCAATTGCTATCAGTACGTCTTTGTCGTTGTAATCATATTGATATACATCAGGTAATAATGGACGAAAAGCTTGTTGCCAATATTCGCTCCCCATCACGCTGAGTGCACCTTGTGTACTACCATGATAGGAATTTTTAAATGAAATGATTTTACTTCGGCCGGTTACTCGTTTTGCTAGCTTCATAGCGCCCTCGGTAGCTTCTGTACCACTGTTGGTAAAATATATTTTTTGTAATTCCGGAGGAAGTACGTTGGCCAAAGCAGTTGCATACTCAATTTGTGGCGACTGTATCACCTCGCCATATACCATCACATGCAGGTAATGATCTGTTTGATTTTTAATAGCCGTTTTCACTTCTTCATTTCCGTGACCAATATTACATACACTAATACCACCGATTAAATCGATATGTTTTTTCCCTGAGATATCATATAAATAAACGCCCTCTGCTTTGGTGATATGAAAGCAAAGAGGCGTTTCGGATGTTTGTGCAACATGACGTAAAAAAAGTTCGCGTTGTGTCATTATAGGTACAAAGAAAGTTATAAATACTGAATGATGGGTATAAATGATGAGTTATAGAGTTATGAGTTATTAGTGAATAGGTATAAGGTATAAGTACGTGAAACTATATGAGTAGCCCTATAAAATAATTAAAAAGCGAACTTAGAAAAGTTCGCTTCTTATTTTTCAC
>JANNYV010000227.1:0-3291 GCA_031410275.1 Bacteroidota bacterium | reverse complement strand
TTATCCTAAATGCCAGTCCGGAAGAAGTGTATAACGCACTGACCAACCCTATGGCTATTAAAATATGGACCAATGAAGAAGCCGTGATGAGTACCGAACCCAATTCAGAATTTTCAATCATGGATGGCACCATAGAAGGTATGAATCTTGAATTTGAAGAGCATAAAAAAATTGTACAGCAATGGTATTTCGGTACTCATCACGGCTTCTTCATTGGTCCATATTTTAATAGCCATAGGGTTGGTCAGTGCGTTATACACTTCTTCCGGACTGGCATTTAGGATAAAATATTTTTTATAGTCTTTCATTTGATTTTATTTTTCGCAACTTAATGCGTTTAAATTTCCTATCCAAGTTTATAAGTTTATAGATGACTGCAACTTCTATGGAGGATTGATTGGATGTAATATGGCTATCCGAATATAGCGTTCCTTTGTCTGATGTCACAAGTGTTTGTTGGTAGGTATAATCCGGCATTTTTTTGGTATTGAAATAAAACAAAAAACCATATTCGAAGCGCCCTATTTTTTTTATATTGAAGGAGGTTCTATATCCTATAACAGGTTTAAGCATCGTACATGTTGAAATAAAGTTGTATGGTGAATAGACATACTGTAATGATTCCAATTTTTCTGTCTGCTCGTTGCCTCTGATATGATAACCACCCTTCATTAAATTATTTCGAATGACAGTATAGAATAATCCAAAGGTAATATTGTTGTCATGTTTACTTTTTTTCATGACTTTATATTTTACTAAAAGTCCAGTTGCAAAATTTTCATACGAATACTTTTGCCAGGTATAAGAATCATTTCTCAGATAATTTAAAAAATCCTGATTGATAATTTTTTGGCTATTTCTAAAATAGTTGAATACCGGTGCGATTGTAAAATGATCATTGAGCTTGTAGTTAAACTCTATACCGGCTTCTAATCCGATATCCAAAATTTTCATGTTACTCTGAAGGCTTCCACTTGTGTGGTAGGATGTAATTCCAAGAATTGGGTTAATATGAATACCGATTGAATGTATTTCTTGTCCGTTACTGGTGAAATAAAATTGGAGCAAAACAATGAATAATACAAATCGCCACATAGATAAATTTCTTACTTAACGAGTATACTTCCTTTTTATGTTTAATTAAGCTAAAAAAAACATCCCGACATTTCTATCGGGATGAATATCATTCTATTTAAAAGATTGTTAGATTCTGAAGTGAGCGAAGGCTTTGTTTGCTTCAGCCATACGATGGGTATCATCTTTTTTCTTCACTGCATTCCCTTCACCTTTTGAAGCGGCTACTAATTCATTCGCTAATTTATCTGCCATTGTACGACCATTACGTTCGCGGCTAAAACGGATAATCCATTTGATTGTCAACGAAATTTTTCTGTCGGGACGAACCTCAGAAGGAATTTGAAAAGTGGCACCACCAATACGGCGGCTACGTACTTCGACACCCGGTGCAACATTTGCCATGGCGCGTTTCCAAACATCATACCCTGGTTCGCCAAGATTTTTTTCTACTTTTGCTAATGCATCATAAAAGATGTTGAGGGCTGTATTCTTTTTGCCATCCCACATCATGCAGTTGACAAAACGAGTTACTAATGTGTCACTGAATTTTGGATCCGGTGCTAAAGGGATTTTTTTTGCTTGCTGTTTTCTCATTCTATGTTGTAATTTTTATTTAAATAAAGCAGTATCAGATTACTTCAAGTATTACACTTTACTCTGACAGGCTTCATATGTTACTTACTTGACTACGCTTTTTTTGCTTTCTCGCGTTTCGTTCCGTATTTACTACGGCTTTGTTTACGGTCTTTTACACCGGCGGTATCAAGGCTACCACGAACGATATGATAACGAACACCCGGTAAATCTTTCACACGACCACCTCTGATTAAAACAATCGAGTGTTCTTGTAAATTATGGCCTTCTCCCGGAATATAGGCAATCACCTCAATTTTGTTTGTCAAACGAACCTTCGCTACTTTACGTAACGCTGAGTTTGGTTTTTTAGGAGTGGTTGTATACACACGGGTGCATACGCCACGACGTTGAGGACATGCATCCAAAGCACGAGACTTTGACTTAGCACGAATAATAGTTCTTCCTTTTCTAACGAGTTGTTGTATTGTAGGCATTCTTACCTTTTATTTTTAGGACCGCAAAAGTAGGTTTTAATTCTTTTAAAACCAATAGAAATTTTAATTTTTTTTGAGAAGCAATTTATTGGTTGCGGAAAAGAGTTTTTATGTTGATTTAGAAGGATGGAAAATAATGAATATCGAATCAAATTTATTTCAATTTGTATTTTAATCGACGGGTTGGTAAATACATCAGAAGGATGTTGCAATTTTAAAAGTTCATCCGGGCTGCGGTTATTGTCGGCATTTGGGAAGGTTCGGTTTATAATTTGGTAACAATATTTTAAATTAAAAAAAAATGTCCTATTTTTACTCAAACATTTTTTGCAATGAAAAAAAATTATCTTTTACATGTAGTTCTTTTATCTTTTTTTATTTTATTTTCTTCTTCTGTTAATTCGCAATGTATTCCAACAGTTGGGTTTACCGGTTCGACTGGGGACTATATTAACAATTTTACGTTAGGGTCCTTGTCTAATTTAGGAAGTGGAGATGACCCAAATGATTATACTCTGTTTACCCAGACCTCGAGCTATGTTCAGGGTTTAGGGTATTCATATAATATTCAAACGGGTAGTGCGACATGGCCGCAGAGTGTAGGGGTTTGGATTGATTATAATGGGAATACATTATTTTCTGATCCGGGAGAATTTGTATTTGTTTCAACTGCGTTTGTCACATCAGCAACAACATTGAGTGGTATTATAACCATCCCTATGACAGCTGTTCCAGGGGTACATAGAATGAGAGTTTGTGCGAAATATAATTCAACATTAGCCTCTACCGAATCATGTGGTATCACTACATTTGGTGAATATGAAGATTATAATATTACCATTGTTTCAAGTACTCCTTGTACAGGTACGCCTGTAGGAGGCACTGCTGTTGCTTCACCTACTAATCCTTGTCCGGGTGTTACGGTCAATGTTAGTTTAACAGGCTCTTCATTAAGTGGCGGCTTAGCCTATCAATGGTTACGTTCTACAACAGGCCCAGGCGGTGCATGGTTGATACTTGCTGGTCAAACAAATCCTACTTTATCAATTCTACCACCTCCGGGAAGTACATCATGGTACAGATGTGTTGTTACCTGCACAAATACGGGATTGAAAGATACAGCATTGGTAACTTCAGCAGTCGT
>JANNYV010000226.1:0-7228 GCA_031410275.1 Bacteroidota bacterium | reverse complement strand
ACATATCGACAGTACCGTTCATCCCGGTGATGATTTTTTTAGTTATACAAATGGAGGATGGCTGAAAAACAATCCGATTCCGGAAAGTGAAAGCGGTTGGGGAATTTTTAATTTGGTGGCAGATGAAAATTACGCACAAATAAAAAAAATCAGTGAAGATGCCAGTGCAGCCAATAGTGCTAAAGGCACAGCGCAACAACAAATCGGTGATTTCTTTTTTTGCGGAATGGATTCTGCTTCAATTGAAAAAAATGGAATTGCCCCTTTAAAAGATGAGCTTGCCAAAATTGAATCCTTAAAAACAAAGGAGGATGTCATGAACCTATTGACCACTTTTCAAATTAATGGAGTTGGTGCAGGCTACTCAATTTATATTAATCAGGATTTGAAAAACAGTGAAAAAAATCGTGTGTATCTTTCACAAGGTGGACTAGGATTGCCGGACAGAGATTATTATTTTAATACCGATGCTCGCACAAAAAATATCAAAGCTGAATATCTCAAGCATATCCAAACTATTTTGACACTCACATATGGTGATTCTAACAAAGCAAAAAATAATTCTGCAGACGTGTTAAAATTGGAAACTGATTTAGCTTCATCGCATAAAAAGTTGGAAGACTTAAGAGACCCATTGACAAATTATAATAAAATGAGTATCGAACAGTTGGGCAAATTAACACCAACTATGAATTGGGCAACAACTTTTAAAACAATGAATATTCAAACAGATTCTGTCATTGTTGGTCAACCTGCGTTTTATAGCAAACTCAATGCATTACTTTCAACCACTCGTATTGACACATGGAAAACCTATCTTACCTGGCAATTGGTTTCATCCTATGCATCTTGTTTAAGTAGTGCGTTTGATCAGGAGAATTTTAATTTTTACAATAAAATTTTAAATGGCTCCAAGCAACAACGACCTCGGTGGAAGCGTGTATTGGATGCACAGGAAGCAGCATTAGGTGATGCATTGGGGCAATTATTTGTGAAAGAATATTTTCCTGCCAAAACAAAAAAACGATATGATGATTTAGTTGAACAGATTGTTATCAGTTATCGCGAGCATATTCAAAAACTCGATTGGATGAGTGACAGCACCAAACAAAAAGCATTGATAAAGTTAAATGCCATTACCCGAAAAGTTGGCTACCCTACTAAATGGAAAGATTATTCAAAAATGAATATCGGAAAAGAATCCTACGCAAAAAATGTAATGGAAAGCAGAATATGGCGTTTCAATTATGAAATTGATAAACTTAATAAACCAGTAGATAGAACAGAATGGTCAATGACGCCACAAACTTATAATGCCTATTACAATCCTTCGAATAATGAAATTGTATTACCAGCTGCTATCTTCACCGCTCCAGGTTACAAAGACGAAGATATAGATGATGCCGTCATTTACGGTTATGTAGGTGCTTCTACTATTGGTCATGAATTGACACATGGGTTTGATGATGAAGGCAGACAATATGATGAAAAAGGGAATTTAAAAAACTGGTGGAGTAAAGAAGATGCCGCTAAATTTAAAGCTAAAGCAGATTTACTAGTTGACCAATTTAATAAATTTGTTGTGCTCGACAGTTTGCATCCAAACGGCAAAGCAAGTTTAGGTGAAAACATTGCCGATCTTGGCGGTATTATGATTGCACTTGACGCATTCAAAAAAACAACGCAATATAAAGAAGGAAAAAACATACATGGACTCACACCCATGCAACGATATTTTATGGGTTATGCCTATGGATGGATGCAAACAAGACGACCTGAAAAATTAGCCTCACAATTATTAACCGATGTGCATGCCCCAATTTTTCTTCGCGTAAACGGACCGATGAGTAACTGTGATGAATGGTATAAAACATTTAATGTAACAGCGTCAAATAAATTGTTTAGGGATAGTTTAAACAGAGTGAAAATTTGGTAGATTCGATGTCCGATGCTCGCGGGAGCAACGTTCAACTCTCAACTCTCAACTCCCTTTACGCTTAACCACAAAAGTAATGAATATCATATTTCTCGGCACGCCCGATTTTGCGGTCGCTTCATTGCATTCATTGATAGAGGCAGGGATGAATGTAGTTGCCGTTGTGACTGCACCTGATAAGCCTGGAGGAAGAGGTATGAAATTGCAACAATCTGCCGTCAAAAAATATGCGGTAGAAAAAAATATTCCGGTTCTTCAACCCGAGAAATTAAAAGCACCCGAATTTCTTAATGAATTAAAAAGTTACAAAGCCGATGTGCAAGTTGTTGTTGCTTTCAGAATGTTACCGGAACTCGTTTGGAATATGCCGTCATTAGGCACTATCAATGTTCACGCTTCGTTGTTACCCAATTACAGAGGAGCAGCACCAATCAATTGGGCCATCATAAATGGCGAAAAAGAAAGTGGAGTGACTACCTTTAAACTTCAGCATGAAATAGACACCGGAAATATTTTACTGCAATCGAACGTTCCAATCACCGAACATGACACTGCCGGTACTTTACATGATAAATTGATGCATGAAGGCGCCATGCTTATTGTAAAAACTCTTCGACAAATTGAGCAGGGAGTCATACACGAAACCCCTCAATTAATTTTAGAAGAAACTAAACATGCTCCCAAAATATTTACAGAAACTTGTTTAATTGATTGGTATCAAGCTACTGAAAAAGTATATAATCATATTCGCGGACTATCGCCCTACCCCGCTGCATTTACTTCATTGAAGGATAAAAAAATTAAACTCTTTATCTGCGAAAAAATAGTAGCATCACACAGTCATAAACCCGGAACAATTTTATCAGATAATAAATCCTTCATCCATTTTGCATGTATTGACGGATGGATCAGCGTCAACGAATTACAATTAGAAGGCAAAACAAGAATGAAGACAGAAGAGTTCCTGAGAGGGAATAGAGTATTGTAAATAATAGTTGAGAGTTGTTGGTTGAGAGTTGAAAGTTGAAGGTGGTTGAAACCTTATTCCTCATTTCTTATTTCATATTCCTTATTTCTTATTCCTCATTTCCTATTTCTCATTCATCAGTTTCCCCGAAATTGCTAACAACTCTGCAATTTCAATTTTATTCATACAATTAAAATGAGTCTTAGGGCATTTCTGATAACCAATTTTACTGCATGGTCTGCAACTGATTTTTTTATTTTCGATGATGTAAGACTTAGGTGCAATATTTGTTTGTAAATTATTATAACCGTAATAAGGAAACATCCCAAATGCAGGAACTGTATTTCCCCAAATAGAAATGATTGGTTTTTTGAAGGCGGCTGCAATATGCATGATGCCTGTGTCATGTGTAATCACAAAGCGTGCCTTACGTACAATATGCGCGCTCTCATTTAAACTAAATTTACCACAAGCATTATAAATTTTCACGCCATCAACCTTTCGTATTTCCTCCGCATTCGCAGCATCTTCCTTTCCTCCCAATAAGACAATCGGGAATTGGAGTTGCTTGCAGAATTCTACCCATTTAGCAACCGGCATTTTTTTTGTTTCATGTTGTCCACCAATGGCACATGCAACAAAGCCCAATGAATGCGCTGTAGGTAAATCATCTTTTTTCAATTCATCCTGCTCAGGAATAAAATAATCAAGTCCTTGCCCATCATTTTTCACACCTAACTTTCTTACTGCTTCGAAATACCGCTCTACAATACTTTTATCGGGTAATAAATTGATCTTGAAATTCGTCAGCAACCACTTTTTTGTATTCAGCTTTGAGAATGAAAATTTTTGGATATTACTATTAAACGCCTGAGACAAGATCGACTTCACATAACGCGTTCTAAGGTTTTTATGCAAATCAATAATGACATCATATTTCTCTTTCAGCAATTCTATTATAACAGGCATTAGATCACCTTCCAAATAAAATTTCTTATCAATGTATGGGTTGCTTTCAATAATAGGCTGAAAAGATTTCTTTGTTAAATAATGAAGCTCAACATTTGGCAATTGTGTTTTAATACAACGCACAATGGGTGTTGTTAGTACTATGTCACCAATAGATGAAAAACGAATAATGAGTATCTTCATTAGATTTGCTGATAAAAATCCTAAAGTAATAAAATTGATTTAATAATTCACCTTCACAATAAAGGTAGTATTTTTTTGGCCAAGAGGAAGTTTCGCATTATCACTCAATTTTATAATCAGTTCTTTACTTGCATCTGCATTTGGTAGCGGGCCTATAACTTCTGCCAACACGGATCGGTTATTTTGCAGATTTGTAATTTTAATAATATCGCCCTTCTTCGCAAGATTAGTAAACACATAAAACTGGCCAGATACAGGACCACTAAAAAAGAAAGCGCATTTACCTGTTTTGTTTTTACTCAACGAAAGTTTCTTTACCTCGCTTCGAACCGTATTGTCTACAATTTCTTCCTTTTGTTTTTCCTGTACAATAGGCACTACTTTCTTTTCTTTATTTTCAGAAGCAAGCAATCTACCTTTCGTTCCTTTTGATTTGCTTTTTGTATTCGCTTCAACATTTGCTTTCGAGCTTGCTGGTAGCGAGCTTTTATTTGTTTGATTCGCAGTGTTACTCTTTGAACTATTTATCTGCTTCGCATTTGATGTAGTTTTTGTTGGAATTGAAACTTCTTTTGCGACCGGTTTTGATACAGTGTCCTTTTTCCCATTTACGATTCTGCTCCATACATCCTTCAAAGATGTATGCTTTTTCTCTAATTTAGTATCATCCTTCTTTTGTACAACAGCAGTTGAAGAAGATGACTCAGGTTCATCTTCTTCGGTCTTCTCCTTTCGCTTAAATTTACTTCCTACTTTTCTGAAAAAGGCGGACAACTTACCTTCTGATTTTTGCTTTTCATTTTCTAAATAAACCGGACTTGGTTCCACAACTTTTTGTTTTATAGTCTCCGTTTTGGGCTCAACTTTTTTTGCGAGTGGTTTTGGCGCAACGGGCTTTGCTGACAATGGTTTCGCGACAACAGGTTTGGGTACACCAGGCTTTTGACTAACGGTTGCTTCTTGTTTTAAAACAGCTTCCTTTTTCAGTTCAGTTTTATTGGCTGAGACAGGAGGCTTTGGAATCGTAACAGATTTCTTAATTAATTTTTCTTCTACACGAACTGCATTTTGCGAGGGCAAATCTGAGCCCATATATTTTAACCAACCCACTATAACTTTTCCATTTTCTTTAAGCTCGTCAGAATTATTCAATTGATTCCATTTCATAAAAGCTGATTGAGTCAATTGAAATTTTTCGCAAATCGAAGCCGCATCATCCGCCAATACTGCAATATAATACAAGGGGTAAAATCCTTTTTGAGCGGAAGATATCCCTATCATTTTATAATAATTAGTTTCTAATAAAGGAATAATGATTGGTTGATTGATTTTTAAAGTGCTGCTTGTACTTATATTATTAACATTGGCCAACACTGCTACTTTTACAGAAAATGTGACTGATAATGCGGTCAATGATTCTCCTTGTTGTGCATGATGAATAATACACCAATATCCGTTTTTATTCTCCACGACAAATTCAATCTTGTTTACAGCGTGCGCGAAATAAGGCAAAAAGAGAAAGAGAAATAAAATGTTCTTCATTGTAGGGCTGCAAATTTGTATTTTTTTATTAAGCAGACAAAATGTTTTTATTCAGAATTCTGTAATTTGACGGATAATAATTATTGACTCTATTTCCTAAATTTTTAATCCAACCTAAATTGTGTCCTTTATATGTTACTATAAACCAACCTTTGTGTGGACAATTAATTTCAATGTTCTCTTTTTGCAAATATAGGATGGCTTCATTCAAGGATAATTCAACCGAGGCAATATCCTTTCTAGTATTTGCATACATAGCTAACTCGTGCTCCGGTATCACTTCAGTTCTGATTAACTTGCCACATAAAATTCCTTTCTTAATCAATCGAAGATGCTTTGCAAAATATTCCGCATATACTGCATGCGATCCCTCTATCAAAAATAAATTATCATGTTGGAGAATAGTTACTTTGCTTTCAATATTTACGTATTCTGTTATATTTGAGACTTCGGGCTTATACTTACTATTTTTAGAAATAGTTAATTTAGGCAAATGATGTTCAGCATTTTTCTTTCTAAAGCATGCTAAAAAAAAGCCTTCCCCTCGAAGCAAGTGAGGAAAAAATCTATATCCATACCCTTTTGCTTTTGTGCTTTGCGTTTCAACAACACCCCACTCTTCCGGAATTTTTAGACTGCAAGTATCTACCTCAAATTCATTGAGAATATAATCGACAATGTCTTCATTTTCTTCTTCACAAAAAGAGCAGGTCATATATATCATGATACCGTCATCTTTTACGGCATCAAAAATATCATGTAAAATTCGTTGTTGCCTTTGCGAACAAAGATGCACGGTGTCTTGGTTCCAATCATTCACAAAATCCGGCATCTTACGAAACAAGCCGGAGCCGGAGCAGGGTGCATCAATCAATACAACATCAAATACATTTTTTAAAGGCGAAAAATGTTTCGGATCATTGGCGGTCACCCACGTATTTAATTGCCCCCATTTGGTCATATTCTCAGTTAAAATAGAAGCTCTATTTTGTATTACTTCATTTGAAATGAGCAGCGATTCTTCATTTAACAAAGAAGAAAGTAATGTACTCTTACCTCCCGGTGCTGCACATAAATCAAGCGCGATTATTGTCTCTTCAAAATGTATAAGTTTCTTTAATGCATATTCTAAAAACATGGATGAAGCTTCTTGCACATAATAACAGCCCGCATGCAACAAAGGATCAGCCGTAAAATTTGGACGTTCATGTAAATACTTACCGTATTCACACCAAGGCACGCCAAGCATTTCATTAAATGCATCACTTGGCTTTAATGGATTTAAGCGAACAGAAATTACAGGCGCCTGCTGATGAGCTTCAATAAATTTTCCCTTATCAATGAATGATACATTCTTAAAACTTTCGAACAGTTGATTAGGCAGCAGCAAACTCAAATTGATTTATTAAATGTAAAGAGATAGTTTTGTACAATACTTTACAAATATGCGATTTTTCCTGACAGGTTTTATGGGTTGCGGCAAAAGTTTTTGGGGGCAAAAAATGGCTACACATTTTAATATTTCTTTTTTTGATTTAGATGTTTATATCGAGCAACAGGAAAAAATGAATATCTCAACAATATTCGTATCAAAGGGCGAAGATTATTTCAGAGAAAAGGAAGCATTTTAT
>JANNYV010000225.1:0-11959 GCA_031410275.1 Bacteroidota bacterium | reverse complement strand
GCACCGCCACCGGTTGCATCGCTGAATGAACCAAAAATGCCACTAATTACTTTCTTGTCTTCAGCCTGAGGAAATGTATACCCACCTGAACTATCAAGTTCCCATTTTGGAGAAGGAACTAATAGTTTATTGAGATCAAGTGCAACTGTTAATTTGTTATACTCATCGACCACATAATTATACGCAAGACCTAATCCTAAATTAGTTGGAATAAAATCTTTTCGGTCATTTGAATATGAAATTTTTGAACCAAGATTTGTTATAGCAAGTCCGGCATTGATAGAAGAAGCTTCTGTTGCTTCATCACTCGATTTTAATTGTTTGGTATAAAAGGCACCAAAGTCAACTGCAAATGAATTGCCCGGTTTGTAATTTAAACCTTGTGAATTTCCGGCCCCGTTGATAATATTCGAATGAATATATTTACCCGTAATGCCTACTGCAAAACTTTCTGAAAGCTTTCTTGAATAACCCAAATCAAAAGCCATTTCACGGGGCTTTCCGGTACCTGCAGAGGCTGCATTGAAATCGGTATAATTAATATCGCCCAAATTAAAATATCGCATACTCGCACTGATTGCCTGATTTTTATTTTCAGGGTCTCCAAATTTTATATACCCGGCTATATAAGCTAAGAAAATATCCGGTACCAAGTCTTTCAACCATGGTGTATATGTAATTGAAACACCGGCATCTTTATCTGCCATCGCTAATTTTGAGACATTCCAAAACTGCGAGTTTGCATCAGGGCTGATTGCTATACCCACATCACCCATCGCTCCGGAACGTGCATCAGGACTGATACGCATAAAAGGAACTGCCGTTGTAATTGTTGTATAATCAGGACCAGTACTTTGTTGTCCGTTTGGAGATGTTTGTGCAAATACACTAGATGATGCGAAGCAAGCCGCTAGGCATAAAGCCAGATTTAAGGTTTTCACCGTCATTACGTTAAAATTTGTTTGATGTAAAGTTATCTTCGTGATAGGCAAATTTGTTTACGTCTGAAATATTGAGACGCAAATATATAGCAAAAAATATTAGATTTAGTTCAATAAGACCAATTTTTGATATTTGCTATCTGAAAATCCGGTCTGAGATTTTACAGCTAATTTATAAATATAAACTCCTTTTCCAAGCTTGTCTCCATATTCATCTAAACCGTCCCATTCAATATTATCGCATCGTGTGCCTTCGGTATTGACCATGGTTCGAATTGTTTTTACAGTTTTGCCAGAGATAGAATAAATATTAATACTTACATACAAATTTTGATTGGGCATATTATGTTCAAACATAAAACTTGTATGTGTTGTAAACGGATTTGGATAATTATAGACATGTGTCAATTGTCCTTCAGTAGAATTTACAACAACAAAATCTAATTTCGCTTCAGATGAATTATTCGAAATATCCCAAACTTTGATGGTGAATGTATGAGGCCCTTCAGTTAAATTATTAACAGGAAACTTAATGCTGCCTGACCTGTAATCATCTATATCGGCCTCGAAAAAATTGTTTAATACATACGTACTTTGTGTATTCCCATCGAGTATAGCTGTAATGTCATGACCAATAGAATTTCCCGTGTAATTAATTCCGTTATCATCTGAAAGTTTTAACAGCAATGTAGAATTTGCAGTTGTTATACCACCATTCACAAACTTATCATTATTCATATAGGCTTTAATCACAGGGCCGGCATTGTCACCTATTGTATTTGGGTTGCTTCCTCCAATATAAATTTGCCTGTCATACCCGGCAGCGTCTTCAATTGTATTATCGGCATAGTAACTTATTTTACCTTTTGCTATTTCATAATTAATATCTTTTGGTACAACAAATGTGAATGAAAATTTTCCATTTTTCACTGTTGCCTTTCCTTTATAGATAGCATTATTTTGAACATAATACGCCGTTTTTGGAGAGGTTGGATCATTATGAAGCGTGCTTAATTTTTTTGGTTTGTCAAAAATAACAGGATACACAATTCCATTAAAATTTGTCAATAAATTTCCGGTATTGTCTGACACATGCCCGCTGATTGTATATTTCCCTAATGCTTTCAATGTATCGTAGGCGACAGTCACGGAAACGCCATTGATACTGTCTGTAAAAACTTGATGTGTTGGAAAGGCCAAAGGCAAAGCCGGGTCACCAAGCAAGGCAAACTTTCTGAAGTTTGCGGCAACAAAAGTACCGACATACGAAGTATACCTTAAATTTTTTGAGAGTCTGTAAGCATCACCCAAACTTGGAAGTTGTCCATTACTCATACGTTTAAATCCGCTATACATATAATTTTGGTTCATCTCCCGATTTTCACTTTGATATACGAGCCGGGTAGTTGTCATGAGTGCAATGGCTCCACCGTCGGGTTTACTTAATAATATTTCTCCAGCTGAATAGACAGCAGGATCATCATACGGAGCAAAGTCACAGGTAGCTGTTATAAACAACGGGAGTTTATTAAAATTAGTCATTAGGTTTACATCATCCATCGAAAAAATACGCTCTTCGCACCAACCCAATGGACCACCATGTCCGTTATAATTCATCAAAAAAGTACCATTGTAAATTTGTTCTCTTACGGCATTATTTGCATCGGGGCTGCGCGCACCGGCAGGGGTCGATTGCTGCACAAACCCATCTACATATATTTTCGCATTGTTGTAAACAGGTAATGAATCATTCGCATATTGCGACATAATTTCACCATCCTCCATATGAATACCACCGTCCTCATCATCCGCATTAAATGTCAAACTATTTTTCCATGGTCCAAATGATTTTGGACTATCATAATTAATAATTTTATTGATGATAGCATTGGCTCCATTTGAGGAGTTTACTGTAAAACGACCAATACCAATATCCAAGGTATTAATTTGCCCTGAGGCATAACTATTAATATTTTCATTGTCATCTAAAAAGCCAAAAAAGTCGTCTGTACAATAGCCGGTAATTTTATCATTGCTTTCATCGGTCTCATAGGTTGGAACGAGGTTTGTATTATTTTTCACCCTGTTCTTATAATCGTATGAAGCATCGCCAAACAGCAATACATATTTTGGAATATCATTGACTGAGGCTTTGTCGTAATACATTTTCAAGAAGTTTCTCATTGCGCTTATATCTTGTGAACCAGAGGAAAATTCATTGTAAATTTCCTGTGGTGTTACAATCAATGTTTTCAATCCGCGTTTCGCAACATGATGTGCAGCCAAGCGTTCTGCATCACTTTTCAACAAAGGCGAAGTGATGATGATATAATCTTTTGGAGAATAACTGTGCAAATTTTGATTTGCAGCTTTTTCAATAAATGCTGGCGTTGAAAATTGTGTGCCGTCGATCGCAATAAATCGATGTAAAGAACTTGCATCTTCATTAAAGGACATGACTGAGCCACTCAATGAACTGGTCATCTTGGTTGCAAGCAATGGATTTGTAATATCCCAAATTTGCGTATTTGTATTTGCATTCTGAATTTGGTAATTCGCAATGTTTCCGGACCCAACAGAATTCCAATCGGCAAAATTTAGGTACCCGCTAAAATTTAAATTTCGTCTTGCATTTAGTTCAATAAAATCTAAATATCCTGAAGCGGAGCTGCTGCCTTTAGTAAAATCTATACCAATATTCAATGTCGACGAAGTAAGTGTTGCAGTGCTTGTTTGGTCTGCAAATCTTGTAACCGGGTCGTTATAATTGGTACCTACCATAGCGATGCTGCTTGCATGCAAAGGTGTGCCATTCGCATGAACACTTACATTGCTCGTGCCTGAATATGAAATGGCACCGAAACGGGTTCGGATAGAAACAGGAATTGATAAATCAATTGAAGGAATGGCAAATGAATAAGTTCTATTTAAATATCGACCGGGTTGATCACTAAATTCATCACCCCACCAAGTCTTGCCAAATTTCCCGGGGTTGCTAGAATCCTTTTCAAAAAATTGAAATTCATTAAAGCTGTTTACACTTACATTTGATGTGACAGGGTTCGTTCCTGTTTGAATACGTTTGCCAATACCCAAATCGAAATTGATAAAATAATAACTGCTTTCACTATAAATATTAAATGCATGTGTGAAGGCTTTGTTCACAGAATCTTTCAGTATAGTATGTGGCCCGTTAGCATAAAATAAAAAATAATCTCCTGTATTAAATTGTCCGTCGCCGCCGTCAACAACCTGAATGGCATTTTCAACTAAATCATCATTCGGGATAATCGCATTGTCTTCAGCAAGTAATTCGCCACCATTGCCATACAAGCGAATATTTGCCGGATTGATACTAGCCGGGTCAACCCCTAATTTATTTTTTATAAAATCATAATCAACTTTAAATAATCCTTGTTGAGTAATGGCTATTTTATAAAAATTGCCACTTGCCAAAACAGAATTGTTTGCATACACTCTATTGCCATTTGTTTTATGGTTTTCCTGAGAAGGTTCTTGAATATTGATTTCGTAATGAACAAGTTTGTCAATAGAACCATCAGGTCTTTGAATGTATTGCGGAATAAATATCAAGGCAACTGCCTGCTTTCTTTCCATCGTAATTTTCGAGCTTGTTTCAAACGATGTTGGCAAATCCACTTTTTTATCAAATACAGGATTGTTTATTTTTTCAAATTGGGGGTTTGAAATAGTTACCAAAGGTTGTGCAAAATAGTTGAGATTTCTATGTTCCACTTTGTATATTTCATTTGAATGAATATTGGATGAAACCGTTGCAGAAATGGATTGGTCTTTTAGTTGATCAGATACATTCAATGAAGCGTCCTTTACTTGTGCAGATAGAGTGAGTGCACAACAAACTGAGGCAGATATGAATACGGACTTTAGAAAAGTATATTTCATTTTACACGAGGTGATTTTCAAAGTTAACCTCTTTTAATGAGACAGAGGCTGCTTGATTAAGAATTGTAAATGTGACTCAGTAAGGTTCAATGTTAAATAGTGAACTGTAAAAACGAAACTAATGCGTGAATATTGTATCAGTCCTCTTTATTTTTTTCGCCCTCATTGATGGTCACCTTAATTTTTTGGATTCTCATTTTCTCAAGTTGAACCACTGTAAAGTCATATTTTTCGAAACTGACAACTTCATTTTGAGCAGGAAATTTACCCGCAATTTCCAACACTAACCCTGCCAATGAATCGCTTTCACCACGAACGATATCAAATACTTCAACCGGCACAGCAATTACACGGCAAAAATCATTGATGAGTGTTTTGCCTTCGAAAATATAATTGTTGTCATCGAGTTTCTTTGCCAATAATTCATCATCATCGAACTCATCTTTTATTTCCCCAATAATTTCTTCCATAATATCTTCTAAGGTCACAATGCCTGAAGTGCCGCCAAATTCATCTACGACAATGGCCAGATGGTTGCGTTTCAATTGAAATTCTCGGAGTAAAGGTTTAATCAATTTTGTTTCATGCACAAAGTTTACGGCTCGCATAATCGGATGCCAGTTAAAATTTATTTCATTGATATGTTTCAACAAGTCTTTCGAATGTATAATACCTTTCACATCATCTAATGTTTCATTGTAGACAGGCATACGCGAAAAACCGGTTTCTATCACTTGCTTTTTCACTTCGTCAAAACTCCAATTCAGATTTATCCCTTCTACATCGTGACGGTTGCGCATAATTTGCTTGACCGTAATATCATTAAACTTAACAATGCCCTTAAAAATATTCACTTCTTCTTTAGACGCAGTATGACCAAGGGTTAAATCAATGGCATTCTCCATGTCTTCATTACTGATTTCATTCTTTGATTTTTGATGCAATTTACCTTCAATAAAATAGGTAGATGAAACTAGGAAATTACTTACAGGGCTGCATAATTTATCGAGTACTTTAATAAATGGAGCTGTAAAATAGCTGAGACGTAAATTGTTTTGAGTCGCATATACTTTCGGCAATACTTCGCCAAACAACACCAAAAAAAACGTAACGATGACCACTTGAATAATAATATTAATCAATGAAATAAGATTTGGAGAAATAGCAGGAAAGAGTTTTTCAATTTGAATCATGCTGTGAAAAAGCAGATTTGTACTGATAATAACACCAATGCTTAGAAAGTTATTTCCGATTAATAAAGTCGCTAATAAACGTTTAGGGTTTTCTAATAAACGAAGTATTGTCTTATAGCCTGCAGCCTCTTTTTGTTTTATGTAATTAATATCTTTTGCCGTCAAGGAAAAAAAAGCTACTTCCGAGCCTGCGATTAAGGCTGTTAAAATCAATAATAATACAATCATGAAACCAATTCCAATTTGTGCATTGGAACTTAAAGAAGCAATAAGAAGTGGGTTGAGTAAATGTTGATATGCCGAATCAGGGTCCAAGGGGTTGAAAGTTTCGTGAAAAATAGTAAATGTATATGGTTATAATTTACAGTATTGGCTGCAAATATATCTAAAAAGGTAATTCATCCGCCAAATCATTTGTAGCTGTATGTGAAGAAGAGTGGTGAATATCATTCCCCATAGACGAAAGTTCATCGTAATCAACTTTGTGATCTGAACTTCGTTTGTCAAGCATCACAAGGTTAGAGGCAATGATTTCTGTTATAGAACGTTTGTTTTTATCCTTATCTTCCCATGAGCGTGTTTTAAGACTCCCTTCTATATGAACCAAACTTCCTTTGTGTAAATATTTAGCGGCCAACTCAGCCAAGCCACGCCATAAAACAATATTATGCCATTCAGTTTGTGGGATTGTTGTGCCTTTCTTGTCTTTGTATGTTTCGGTTGTTGCTAACGGAAATTTAGCAACCGGAATATTTCCTTCAATGTAAATAATCTCAGGATCTCTGCCTAAGTTTCCTATCAAAAATACGTGATTGACTCCTCTCATATTTTTTAAATTTTATCGAAACGAAGTTTAAAGATACTTATATTTTTCAAAAAAGGAAACAATCATTTTAGGAAATGCAAATTTATTCAATGCTGATTTTTTTACTTTCATCAAATTCAATTCATGGAATGGAATTTCTTGATGAAGCGGAATAAAATAGAAATAGCCATCTATTTTTTGATGCGAAAGAATTTGTGTCAACACGTCGGGTTTGCCGAGTTGTTTTTTGTCAATAAAATCAGGTAGCAGTTTGGCATTAATTTTTTTAGCCTCTATGTTGTAAAACGTATGCAGGTCTTTCCAAATATCATTTCCGGCTCGTTTATGTAAATAGAAATGAGTGCTTGAATGCAGAACTAAAAAATGAAAATGTCTTTCTTTTAAAGCCTTACGCTCTTTTTTGATTGGATAATCCGAAATGCTATCATTCAGATAAGCTTTACAAATTTTATTAAATGGACAATCAGTACACAAGGGATTTTGAGGCTTACAAATAGTGGCGCCTAAATCCATAATGGCCTGGTTATATTTGGCAGGATGCTTTTTATCTATTAAAGATTGTGCAAGGTCTTGAATTTCCTTTTTCTCTTTGGCTGCAAAATAATTCAAGTTCAATGCAAAGACACGGCTCAATACCCGAACGACATTTCCATCTACCACCGCATAGGGCAAATCGAAAGCAAAAGAAGAAATAGCTGCAGCCGTATATTCACCAATTCCTTTTAATGCTAAGATAGATTGATAATCGTTTGGAAATACGCCATGCAATTTTTCATCAATGAATTTAGCAGTCGAAATCATGTTTCGGCAACGGTTATAATAACCCAAACCTTGCCACATTTTAAAGACCGTTTCTTCCTTTGCCCTTGCTAAATCGCCTATTTTTGGGTAATTAGTGGTAAATGCAATATAATATTTTTCGCCTTGCTCGACACGGGTTTGTTGGAGAATAATTTCGCTCAGCCAAATCTTATAAGGGTCTCTAACTCCCTTCCATGGCATGTTTCTATGATTATTGTCTTTGTTCCACTTTAATAATAAAGAAGCAAAAAAAGTGGAAATTTCCGTTTTCAAAATAGTTTTTTTCTTTATGGAATAGAGATTTAAGCAAAAAAATTATTACTTTTGCCCAAAGTTACTTATTTTTATAGCAAATATCCCATAATGAAGAAAGCTGACCTAATAAATCTGATTTCAGAAAAAACCGGAGTCCCTAAAGTAGACGTACTCGTCTCCATCGAGAGCTTCTTCACGAACGTAAAGCAAACTCTCTCCGAAGGAGAAAATGTTTATATTAGAGGTTTCGGTAGTTTTATTACCAAAAAGCGTGCCGCAAAAGTGGGTCGCAACATAAAACAAAATACGTCAGTTTATATTCCCGAACATTATGTTCCCGCATTTAAGCCTGCTAAAGAATTTACCGATGAAGTGAAGAAAATAAAAACTTCAAATATCGAAGTCGTAAAAGAAGATAAGTTATCAGCCAATAAAGTCAGTTAAATTCAGTGCAACGAAATCAGTACATTCTAATAGGAAGCGGTCTTCTTCTTATCACACTCTTATATTTTTTTGGAATCAGAAAAGGTGCTCAAACTCCGCTTGGAGGAAGTACGCATGAAAAATCAGGAGAGCAAGGTCCAATGAATCCTACAGCGGATATTGAGACATTAGATTTCGATTCCTATGCAAAAGATGCTGAAAATAAACTTGACGCATCAGCCAAATCAGAAATAAATAATCTTACAGGGAGAGCCGAGAAAGCCAATACAGCTGTAGCTTACAAGGATGTTGCAGAATTTTGGGAGAAGCAAAAAGAGTTGAATATGGCTGCTAATTATTATAAAAAAGCAGCCTTTTTGGAAAATACAGAAAAAAGTGTAACCTTTGCCGGGAACTTATTTCAGGCTGTGATGCAAAAAACAGATAAACCAGAAGTAAGGAAATGGCAGGCATTAGAAGCGATTGCATGTTTTAATAAAGCATTAGAATTGAATCCGGAAAATGTAGACACCAAAATAGCACTGGCAACTTGCTACACCGAAGGTACCGGCGAAACCATGAAGGGAGTGACTTTACTACGTGAAGTTACCCAAAAGGATAGCAACAACATTTCTGCAAATATCATTTTAGGAAAGTTGGCAATACAATCGGGACAGCTCGACAAAGCTATCAAACGATTAGAACTAGTTCTTACATTACGACCGGAGAATACCGAAGCGATGTATTTTTTAGCCGAAGCTTATAAAGGCAAAGGCAATAAGGAAAAAGCAATTTCCTTATTTGAAAAATGCAAACACATCGTCAACAATCCGGATTTTACGAAAGAAGTAGATACCTATATAAACTCATTTAAATAAAATTATTTTTAACAAAAAAACATTTTAATCATGCCTTGCGGAAAGAAACGTAAACGTCACAAAATTGCAACTCACAAGCGTAAAAAACGCTTACGAAAGAATCGTCATAAGAAGAAATAAAAAGCCTTCTTGTAATTTTTTATCACAAAGCATTTCTCGTTAAATGCTTTGTGTATTTTTGTGAACACATGATTATGGTTGTAAGAAACAAGCAAGCTTGTGAACAAAGAACTTATTATTCAATCTTCTGATGCAGGAGTTGAAATTGCCTTATTAGAAGATAAGAAATTAGTAGAACTTCATTACGATAACTCCGGAGGGAGTTTTAATGTGGGCGACCTCTATCTCGGAAAATTGCGTAAAGTAATGCCGGGACTGAATGCTGTATTCGTAGACATTGGTCACGAAAAAGATGCCTTTTTGCATTATACAGATTTGAGCCCTTATTTCCGTAGTCTCGTGAAGTTTACTGAAATGGCCATTAATGACAAGTCAGGTGGCTCATTCGATTTTTCGAAATTCGTTACTGAACCTGAAATTCATAAAACAGGTCATATTGTAGATGTTACACAAGGGAAACCGAATGTGTTGGTTCAGATATTGAAGGAACCGATTTCCTCAAAAGGTCCGCGTATCAGTTGTGAACTTTCCTTACCGGGGCGGTTTATTGTGGTGACACCATTTAATAATTTTGTCAATGTCTCCCGTAAGATACAATCGACTGAGGAACGAAAACGATTGCAACGAATTATTGAAAGTATTAAACCGAATAATTTAGGCGTGATTGTTCGTACTGCGGCAGAAGGACAAAGCACTGCCGAGTTGCATAAAGATTTACTGAATATTATTGATTCCTGGAAAGCCATTCAATTTAATTTGAAAGGTGCCAAGCCTCCAATGAAAATATTGAGTGAGCAAAATAAAACCACTTCTCTCTTACGCGATTTACTGAATAAAGATTTTAATAAAATTGTTTCGAACGATAATACGGTTGTTAGTGAAGCGAAGGATTATATACATTCTGTTGCACCGGGACGAGAAAATATTGTGAGTTTTTATCAAAATGGGTCTACCATATTTGATCATTATGGTATTTCGAAACAAGTGAAAGCATCATTTGGCAAAACTGTTATGCTCGATGGTGGTGGTTATTTGATTATTGAGCATACCGAAGCCTTGCATGTGATAGATGTCAATAGCGGCCATAAATTTTCTGCTGAAAATCAGGAGGAGACTGCATTTAATATTAATAAAGAAGCTGCAAAAGAAATAGCCAGGCAATTACGATTGAGAGATATTGGTGGCATTATCATTGTTGATTTTATTGATATGAAACACCCCGATAACCGTCGCGATATTGTAAATATTGTAGAGGGTTTGATGAGTGAAGACAGGGCAAAGCATAGTGTATTGCCTTTGACTAAATTTGGATTATTGCAAATTACCCGTCAGCGTTTACGTCCGGAAATAAAAATATCGACCGGTGAAACTTGCCCGGCTTGTGAAGGTACCGGCAAGGTTCGTTCTTCACAGTTGCTGTTAGATGATATTGAAAAGCATATCAAGTATTTAAAAGCAAATCTGAATACTGCACTCGAATTGCATGTGCATCCGATTCTGAAATCGCATTTAACGAAGGGGCTTTTATTTAATTCAATTTATTCGAAACTCAAGAAAAAATACGGAGCCTTTAATATTATTGAAGACCCTGGCTTTGAATTTATTCAGTATAAATTTTATGACCGGAATACAGGGGAAGAGATAAAGTTTTAAGAATTTGAGAATGAGGGAGTTTGAAAATGGAAGAAGTGTTTCATTATTCAATAATTACTTTCTTAAAGGCATTTTCTACTTTGATATAATACACTCCCTTACTATACTTGCTGACATCGAGTTCTGTTTTGAAGGTGCTAAGGATTAATTGACCGGTGGCATTATACAATTCTACCTCGTATTTTTCTTTTGAATTGTTGCTATATTTAACGGTAAGCTTATCATGCGCCGGATTAGGATATAATTGTAATTTTTCGTTTTCAATTATATTACTAACCGCTAAGCCCGCAACAGTATAGCATGATGATGTATCAGTACAAACAGACTTGCTGAGTATAACTGCATAAGAACCATTTAGTGTGGCGGTAAAAATTTGATTTGTTGCTCCGGGAATTATTGATTGTGTATTGCAATCGTACCATTGATATGAGTAATTAGCTTGAGCAATTAACTGGTTGGCATTGAATGATACATTAGGGTCGATATGAATGACGGAAAGAGTAGTATGAATTAGACTGTCGCAACCGTATGATGAAAGCAAAGAACTTGTATGAGAAATATCATTGACAATGAAATTGAATGTGGTTAAATCAGGGAAGGTATAATCAGCTCCGCTGCATACATTGACACTGTCATTTGTTTGATATATTGGAGTAATTATGATATTAGTTGTGATAATACTATCACATCCTTGGAGCGTTATTAAATTACTTGTATGAAAAGTGTCTGCAATAATATTATTGAAAACTACAGCGTCAGGAAATGTATAATTGCTGCCGTTGCATAGGTTGATATTATCTGATGTTTGATACGTTGGATTGATAATAATATGTGTTGTGATGATGCTGTCGCATCCATTTAGGTTTGCAAAATAGCTGTTGTGAAAAGTATCCGCAATAATATTGTTGAAAACTACAGCGTCCGGAAAGGTAAAGTTACTGCCAC
>JANNYV010000224.1:0-4028 GCA_031410275.1 Bacteroidota bacterium | reverse complement strand
AGTGGCCAACAGGTTTTGATTCCATTCACCCAACGGTGCCAAGCCCTTCATCGAATTGACCAAAGCATAAATTTCGGTTGTACTCATTGTTGGCCACTACGTATCAGTGGAATCGCGGTTTGAGGGAACGTGGAGAAAAACAGAATGGATTTGAGATTAGCGTGAGTAAAACCATCAACGTTCCGCTTTCTGTACTTTATTCTTCATGGGTCGAAGAGAATATTAGAGCGAACTGGTTGAAGGAAGAAATTGTGATTCGTAAACAAACAGAAAACAAATCCGCAAGAATTACTTGGAGTGATTTACTGACGAGTTTGAGTATAGATTTTTATACAAAAGGAGAAGATAAATCGATGGTGGTTGTGCAGCATTTAAAACTACCGGATGCGAAGAAGGCAAACGAAATGAAAGTATATTGGAATGAAGCACTTGATCATTTGAAATTATTTTTAGAAGGGAATCGATGATACTCATTTTATTTTTTATCGATTGAAATATATAGCAACTAAATCGGTCATGCATATAACATTTGTTTTACTCTTACAGAAATCAACGAATGAAACATGAGGTACGACAGCTGAATAAAGATTTTTTGTTGAACGGTGCCATCGCCACTAAAGTTGAATTGAAGCAAAAAAGCTTGGCCCATAAAAAAAATAATCATTTACTACAGACATAAATCTTGCAGCGTAAACAAGCTTCCATTCACTACATTGAAATCGACATCGGCATCAATGCCGTTGACATGTCCCTTGCAATTGTGTTGCCACATGAGCCAATTCCGATCGGTACGAGGTGCATTGCATTGCTCGTAATGCGCTGCCCAGAATGGATATTCATCGAAAGCCGAACCCAAACGTTGCCGGTAAAAATCGACACCCGAATAAATGATAGGCTTGTGTTTATATTTTTTCTCCAATACATCGGCACATTCTTTCAATGCTTTTTGAATATTTGTATTGGAGATGCCGTTTCGTTCTTCCACATCAATCACAGGAGGCAAATCACCTTCTTCTAATTTGACCTTCGACATAAAATATTCGGCTTGCGCTTTACCGCTGCGGTTCGGATGAAAATATAAATACGCTCCGCGAATCATCGGGTATTCTTTAATACCTTTCCAATTTTCCTTGAAATACGAATCAGTCATATTGGTTCCTTCGGTGGCTTTGATAATTGCAAACGAAATTCGTTGACCGCGGTCTGTCATTTTACTGACCAAATCCCAATCGATGTCTTGCTGATAGCGTGACACATCAATGCCATGTGTTGTATAGCCTTCAGGAATTGAAATACCGAAATTCGGATAAAGGACTGGCTTTTTTGGAATCAAAAAACGATTGACCATAAAAAACGCGAAGAGCAAAAATGCGAGTGTATAAAAAATGTATTTCGTTTTCTTTTTCATGGCTTCGGAAAGAAAAGCAAAACTGTCAAAACTATTTGATGAAAAATAAAATATATTTGACAATTAATCGTTAAATGATTCAATGCGTTATTTCACTCTATTGTTTTTTTTATGTTGGATATCCTCTACTCAAGCTCAAGTAAATGGCGGTGAGCAAGTATTTGAATTTTTGCGTTTACCTGCAAGCCCTCATATTACTTCGTTGGGAGGCATTGTTCTGTGCAGTCCCTCAAGTGATGTAATGATGAGTACGGCTAATCCTGCTTTATTACGTCCGGAGTTTCATACAAGTTTGGGGCTTGGCTATAATGTATATTATGCGGGCACCAAAGTATCAAACATGATGTATGCGCATCATGCAAAAAAAATAAATACGACCTTAGGTTTCGGTATTCAACATGTCAATTATGGCACATTCAGATTGACAGATAATATTGGGAATATTACCGGAGAGTCGAAGGCGGTTGATTATTCGCTTAACCTCACAGCTGCAAGAGCTTACCTAATAAAGTGGCGTTATGGAGCGACATTAAAATTTGCGAACTCACATTTGGTTGACAGGAAAGCAAGTGCGTTGCTAGCCGACATTGGCGTAATGTATGCCGATACAAGCAGTCAATGGTATATGGGTGCCGCTATAAAAAATGCGGGCGTGCTGATAAAAAATTATGAAACGAATGTGAGCCAACCATTGCCGCTAGATTTGCAGATTGGTATTACCAAAAAATTTAAGAAGGCTCCGTTTTCAATCATGGTTTTGGCGCATCATTTGCAAGAATGGAATATACGGTATGATAATCCGGCTGACCAAACAGACAATCAATTATTATTTACAGACAGTACGACTACGACAAAAACAAAAACTTATTTTACCGATAAATTATTCAGGCATTTTGTCTTTGCATTGGATATAAATTTAGGTAAGCGAATTGAATTGAGTGCGGGTTACAATCATCTTCGCCGTTCTGAATTAGCTATTTCAGAGAAGAAAGGCATGTCCGGGTTTTCATTAGGCGCCGGTTTATATCTCAATAAATTTGTGGTTCATTTTGCACAATCGTATTATCATATTGCCGGACCTTATACAGAGTTTGGTATTAATTTTAAACTCAATCAATTAATAGGTTCAGGAAGTAAAATTAATTGGAGCGAAAAATATGAGCGGAGCTATTAGTTTCGATGTCCGATGTTCGAGGCTCGATGTTCGGGAGATTTGTGTTGGTTGTTTGAGTTCCCTCTTATGCCTTATGACTTAAGACTTAAACCCAATTTTATTCCGGTCATCCCATTTTCGTTGTGCTGCTTTTTCATCTAAGAGGTTTTCCATCGCATCATAAATTTCGGAAAGTTGTATATCATGACCTCCCAATTTTTCTTTGATTTCCTTGAGTTGCTCTTTCAAATCGTTTTGGTATAAAAATACTTTTCGGATTTCTACAAAAGCTCTCATGATAGCAATATTCATTTGTATGGCTTTGTCTGAATTGAGCACACCGCTTAGCATGGCAACACCTTGTTCGGTGAAGGCGTAAGGCAAGTATTTATCTCCTCTATTTTTAGGCACACTCATCATCACAAATTGTGATGATAGATTAAGTGGTTGGTTCATCATCACAATTTGTGATGATAGAATTTGCCACTCTAACGGTGTTAGCTGAAACATAAAGTCTTCAGGGAAGCGTTTACTATTTCGCTTAATCGCTTGATTTAATACTCTTGTTTCTACTTCATAAAGGGTTGCTAAATCAAAGTCGAGCATAACGCGCTCTCCTCTTAATTCGTAAATTCTGTTTTGAATGGATTGTATAATTTGCATAGATTGATTTATTGCAAAAATAAATTCGTGTAACATTTAAATCAAGCTAAAAGTTTTAGCAATGGATGTCTGAAAATTAATTCAAAGGGTTTTGCAAAAGTTTTGGAGATGTCACAATTAATAATTTTTAACCTCTGTAAATATTGGTATTGTGCCATTCAATATATTTCTCAGCAGGTCTATTTGCTTCAGCTTTCGGTAGAATTAGTAAATCATTTCCATGATATTTATAGTACTCCTTTCCATTTTGGAATTCTTCCTTTATACGTGAACTAACCTCAACTTTAAATTCTTTTGTTATTGTCAAATAACCCCCATCATAAAGCTTGTGCATATCAGACCTTAATAAAATACCATTTGAAATAAAGTGAGGTCCTAACTCGGCATATGGTTTAATATGTGCAGCCTCCAAAACAGGAAGCGTTTTTTCTCCAGTAATTGAACACCGTCTTGAATATGCATCAGTCACTAATACTCTGAATGCTCCTTGTCCAATTCTTACATTCGTCAATATTGAATTTCCATACAGTGGGGAAGAAGGTTCTTCTACATTCATCTGATTTTCATCGACCTCGAGAGAATTGTCATAAAGATATTTTTCCAATAGTTTTTCGACCCGAAGCCAAATACCTTTACCTATCACATCTTCGGAATCATATGACTTCCCTTGAACAATACTCTTACCCCAATCTGCCGGTGTATCAATCCAATCTTCTTCTTTAAAAAATATCGGGTTTGTTAGCACTATACATCCAATTATTGGATTGATATTGCTTTTATCCTTCCTATAATTCAAAATCATTT
>JANNYV010000223.1:0-5661 GCA_031410275.1 Bacteroidota bacterium | reverse complement strand
AACCCATTTTTGTCCGGCATTTCAATATCCAAAAAAATTAAATCCGGTTTAAGTTGATGAATAAATTCTATACCTTCCTTTGCGTTTTTTGCTTCAGAAAGTATCTGAACATTCGGACATAATTTTAGTAGTAAATTTTTCAGAGTACTTCTGCTGTTGGCTTCATCATCAATAATGATCGCTGTCATAGGGTTTAATTTTTTAAGGGTATAATAATTTTTATAGTTGTTCCGGATGCAATTCCTTTCTCATCCTTCTTATCTTCATAACTAATTTTCGGTTCACTCATTTTCAATTGCCTGAGGGATTCCAACATGCCCTGCGTTAATTTTTCGCCTTGTGAAATATGCCCTTCACGTTTTGTTTTTTCTTGCCTGCCAACACCGTTATCATCAATAACACAATGTAGTTCATCATGTTCAATATACAGGTCTATGCTTAAAAATTTATTTCCAATCTTGGGCATCAATCCATGCAGAATAGCATTTTCGACATAAGGTTGCAAAAGCATTGGCGGAAGCTCGAGGTTAAATATTCTTTGATCACTGTCATCAAGTGATAGTTTGTAAGCAAATTCATTATTAAACCTAAAAGATTCTAATTCAAGATACATACTTAATGAAGCAACAATTTCTTCGAGCGGAATTAATTGTTGATGAGAATTGTCTAATGTTTTGCGAATGAGTTTTGAAAATTTTGATAAATATCTCGCGGCTTCTATTTGATCGCTGTTCAGAATATAATTTTGTATTGAGTTTAATGCATTAAAAATAAAATGCGGATTCATTTGACTTTGCAATGCCGTTAATTTCAGTTCAGACATTTGCAAGGCAATCTTGTTAGTTTGTTCATTTACTGCATCCCGTCTTTTTATAAACCAATAAATAATGGCAATGGTTATTAGAGCCAGCAAAACCCTGAACCACCATGATTTCCAATAGGGTGGTTGTATAATAAAATTAAACGAGGCTTCAGTAAAAAAAGTATGATTGAGTTTATTGACACTGCGTATTTTAAAAATATATTTCCCATTCGGAAGGTTATTGTAATTGACAATATTTGTTGCTTGCAGGTTTTTCCACTCCTTGTCTTCATCCATTAATTTATATTGATATTGGATGGCATCATCAAATCCGAAATAAAGCGTATTTGTCTCAAATGAAATTGAATTGTATTGAGACGGCAAATTCCAAATGCTGTCTTTTTTTGAAATGTAGTTCCTTTGCAAAAGCCATTCAAGATCTGTTGCATTTATTTTGACCGATGCAATGTAAGTTGCCAGCGGCTTTAATTCGAATAAGGCATTGTGAGTAGATATATCAAGAACGCTGCCGGTGCAGGCAGCATAAATATGGTTTTGAGAATAAGATAAATAGTCCATCATGGGAGCTTCGTTATTGCCTGATTGCAATGGGATTCTTTTTGAATATACTTTGGTATTATCGCTGTTACTTTTTAAAAAATAAACACCTGAAAAGCAATTGAGCCAGATATTATTTTCATCATCGAAAATAAGGTTCCCGATATTCGCATCAATCAGACCGTCATTTTTTGTAATCGTACGTATAATCTTAAAGTGATTATTGGTAACCGCATACTCCCGAATTTCTTTTCCGTACAGAATAACCCAAAGGGTTTCCTTATTTTTTTGCACACCAAAATCTTTGCCCTCAAGCCCTAATTGAGATGTAATATCTGTTACCTTATTATGGCTAAACAAGATTAAATATTTATGGGTTAATTCAAAAAGAATAGAATCACCATTTAGTTTTATAAAACCATGCGGTCTTAACTCATTTGCGATGTGTGAAAAATCAAAGGTGTCAATTTTATTTTCATATATCCGGAACATTCTATTTTTGCCGCCGGTATAATAGCAATGATATAATGAGTCATAAACCCCGAAGGATAAATGATCATAATCATTTTTCAGCCGGCAAAAGGGACGAAGTGCATTGTTATGATAATAATAAATACCGTTATCCTCAATATGTAGTAACTTGGTATTCGGCATTTGTGTATTGTAAAAAAAACATGCAGATGCCGTTACAGCAAGCTTAAGGGAGGACGTGTTCAATGCGTTAACCCATTTATTATTTCCTGCAACGAACACCAAACCGTTTTTGCAAATGCCTACACACTGCGTATCCTTATTGTAGGTATTGATTAAAAAATGCGCATTGATGTCTTTTATTTCATCCACTTTTATTTCGTTGTAAAAACTTTCTTTGTACACCGTAAAGCCATCCGTGGTTGTCACAACAATATTTGAATTTCTGTCCTCAAAATAGGTTGCAGATGATTGCGGCTTCGTTTTATATTTTTCAGTAAGGCTTTCCCATTTTCCATTTTCAAATATCCATAACTCATCCTGTTCATCAGTCAGCCAAATACGATTCTTACTGTCTTTAAATATTGAATGAATAGTTGGAGAAAATGTAAACCTGTCCGGAAGATAGTTGCTGAAATGTTTTTGATTTATTTGTAAAATACCTTCGCCTGTTATGATGAGAGGCTTCCCTTCAAAGTAAGTAAGACCCGAAAAATGTTTTCCTTTGGGAAGATTTTCGTTGAATGTTATTTTATTCTTTTCAATAATAAAAATGCGATTATCATCTGTGTTATACATGATGAAGTTATTCTTTTCATACTCACATACGTTATCTGCGCGGTTTTTGCAATCAGGTAATGTAAGTGGAATATAAGTACTGTCATTTAGTTTACGTTGTATTCCTTTATTTGTAATCAGTAGTATAGAATGGTCTTGCAGACGAACTAATTTTTTTAAAATAATATCACTTGGTAAATTTGTTTTTACTTTTTTAAAGTTATTCCCGTCAAACTGAAGCAAGTCGTATTCATTACAAATCCAGTATTTATTTTTTTTCTCTTCAAAAAAATTATTAACTCTGTAATTGCAAAGTCCATCCTGATTTCCGAAAGCCTTAAACGAGCTGCCGTCGAAACGCACTAAGCCACCGAAACAACAAATCCAATAATAATTCGTTGAATCCTGATACGTAGAATAATTTTCGCCGGAAATAAGTCCGTTATTATAGTTGTAACTCTTTACCGTAAATTGTTGCGCATACAAAAGCGTATTAAAGCAAACAATAAATAATATGAAGGGAAGCGTTTTGTACACTGTAGCAGATGGATTCACAAAGTAAATAAATACTTTTGATTGAAATAGAATAAATGCAGACTATGAAATGATACTGATTGAAATAACCAACAGCAATATGATCACAGAAATAAATGCGAACACAATCCAATCATCGTTTATTTTATTTTTGAGTTTATCATTCATAGCAAATGTGGAATAAGGTAAATACGTCTTATTAAAATTGCAATCAGTCTGAGTACTAGCTACTAACTACAAATTACTAAGTACTCTTCTCAAGGATGATTTGAAAAAACAAACCCGTTAATATTTGTTTCCATAACCGGAGAGTCTAACAAGTCAACATTCCCATCGCCATTGATGTCGGTAGCAAAATATCCGAACGCAAAATTACTCACGTCTGTTTCTAAAGTGGATAAGTCTAATAAATCTACATTTTCATCCTGATTAATATCACCGGAATAAAAAGCCCAAACACCCGGATTTACCTCAATCTGATTATTCCCAAAAGCCTTGTTGGCAGCGGCAGTAAAATCATATGAAGTAATTTCATTCATCGTCACCGGATTGGCACTCCATGTTTCAACCGTGTTGCGATGTTTGATAACAATGTAATACGATTGCCCGATTTGCGATAACCCATTCAGGCTGATTTGTCCATTTGTAGGAATCACTTTTGATGTTGTATATGCAATGTTATAAGGGGCATTTGCTTCACGTAATTGAATTTGTATCGTATCGCATTCAGTACCCGCGAAGGCAGTAACACCTTGGTTATACAACACATTCTCCATCAATCCTGTGGTGTTTAAATAATATCCTTGCAAATAGGCTTTAAGATTTAGGTTTAATTGAAAAGGTTGTTGAAAGCCATGTGTCAAAATCGTATTTCCATTTTGAAAAGTAGGAGTTACTGTCTCTCCAATAGTGAATGAGAGTGAGCCATTCGTGTTGGAGGCATATCCTCCTGCAGTGGCTATGACGAAGGGTTTGAGGGTTTGTGCATTCAATTTGATGATTTGATAATTTGATAATATGATAATGAATGCAATTACAAATTTGATATTTGAAAAAAGTGCTGTCATACTGAGCTTGTCGAAGTATGATAATTTGATAATGTTTGATGTTTTAGTTTTCATACTATTCATTTTTTGAAAGTGAAAGGTGTTTAATTATTTTTCTACTATGAATAATTGGATTTGTATTTTCTCATATCTCAAATCTCACTACTCATATCTATTTACTTTTTTAGTAAGGTTTTTAATTCATCGATTTGTTTTAAAAGAAGATAATTTTGTTTTATCACTTCTTCGTATTTAGAGTTTAGATTCTCGAATTTTAAATTTTGTTCTTGCACTGCTTTTGTCAATACGGAAACCACAGGTCCCATGTTTAATGTTTGTGGTTGTATTTTTCCGTCACTTGTCAATGCATCTTTTTCTCCGATCACAGCACTTGGAATAACTTCTTGCAATTCATCTGCAATAAAGCCTTCTTGCATCAGAGGGTTTTCTTTGAAAATAGTTCCTTCCACATTTTTATAATGAAAGCTAACAGGTTTTAATTTCATAATTTTATCTAAGGCATCATTACGCATTGGATTGATTTGATCTTTTAATCTTCGATCTGAAGTGAGTGAAACATTTCCCACAAACGTATTATCTACCCATGCTTGCAGGTTTGAACCTGACCAGAAATAATTAAATACATTACCACCAAGTGTACCTCCATTTCCTTGACGGCATCTATATGCACTCGCTTTTATTGTTCCTACAACATCTAATCGTTCGATAGGTGCTGTAGTGCCTATGCCAACATTAACACTATTTGTTGCGTTGTTCAGGCCGGCAATTGAGCCAAGCACTATTGAATTGCTTGCGGTCACAGTAGCATTTGCACCAATTACTGTTGTATTATTAAGATTAGGATAACTTGTATTAGAGCCAGCACGTGCGCCAAGGAAAGTATTGTCGCTTCCCGTAGTATTGAAACCGCCAGTGCCATTACCTAAGGCTACATTATTACTACCTGTTGAATTATAGTAGAGGGATGAGTAACCAATCCCAACATTCCATGTTCCTAATGTATTCTGGAAAAGCGATTCATAACCAGTTGCAATATTGCCATTACCAATGGTATTACTTTTGAGCGCATTTCTACCGATGGCGGTATTGAAATGACCTGAAGTATTTGCTAATAGTACTTGCTCACCTATGGCAGTATTACTTACCCCATCATAATTATTATTAAGGGCATTATGGCCAAAGACAGTATTATTGTTGGGGGAGAAAATCGATGGACCTGTTCCAACAGTAATGCCATTAATTAGCGCATCCCCATTTACATCTAGTAGTTTTGTTGGGTTGGGTTGACCAATACCAATATTTATTCCATCATCCCATACATTAGGAAGTAAGTTGCCCACTGAATTACCGATTGTAATTGACCAACTATCTAAGGTGCCAGTATTGGTAACTCCATTATCAATTACAACTAATGTCCATATTCCGTTAGGGTTAATTACCCCGCCTCCTAAT
>JANNYV010000222.1:0-3309 GCA_031410275.1 Bacteroidota bacterium | reverse complement strand
CAAACAAGGCTATGAAAAACTAAAAGCGCGATTTGCAAAGCAACATGCAAATGCTCCTCTGCAAAGTCCCTAACCAGGATTTTATCAACCGGAAAGCGATACTCTTTGGAGTATCGTTTTTTTTGGCATTTAGAACATTCGAAATTTGATAGAATATTGAAAACCAAGGACATAACATCCTCAATATGACTATAAAACATCCACAATATGACCATCAAACATCCACAACATAACCATATAACATCCTCAATATGACCATAAAACATCTACAACATGATGATGAAACACCATTAAAATTGACTTTATAATAGAATCACCTTAAAACTATAATAATGAATAAGAAAGAAAAGAAATATGCCGTTCATAATGTTACAGATAAAATACATACCGGACAATTATTGAAAACCTATTTTAAAACACGCCGAATTCACAAAAGCGCATTGGCACGAAAACTCAATAGAAACTTCAGTAATCTAGTAAATTATCAAAACAACTCAACTATACAAGTAGCCATTCTTTGGGAAATAAGCCATGCTTTAAAACACAATTTCTTTGAGGATATCGCCTGCCAATTACCTGCCGAATTTAGCACCGACGCTCCCATACATACCCATCTCGAAGAACAAATAACCACCCTCAAAACCGACTTGCAAATGATGACCGCCGAACGCGATGTGTTGCTCAAGGCATTGGGCAGAACGTAAGGCCCTTTGCGATTAAATTAATAATTTAAAATAAGAAAGGAAATATTCTTGTTGGTGAATTTGTTGTTGGTACACCGGCACACAGTCTCAGCGCCATATACCAATGAAGGCTGAGTTGCCTTTGAGCATGAGTGATAGTAGCGGAAATCCTCTCTGACGCTTTGGTCAGAGAGATTGAAGCGAATAGCACGACCCCGAAGCAGCCCCGATGACAAACTCCAAAATCTTAAATTAACCTGAAATTTCTGTTTGTCAACGGGACGCTTCGGGGGCATGCCCAAAAATTGCTTACATTATTTTATATGTATTCGAAATAATACACCCGAATAATTTCTTTGTTTTCTCTTTGATTGATTTCTCATTTTTCTGTCTAGTTTTGCAGTCGATGAGCCAATATGACGATATGCCCTTTTTAATTTCTTCGCTAAAAGCGAAGGATGAAAAAGCATTCGCCTATTTATACGATCATTATTCGACCGCGCTCTATGGTATCATTTTTAAAGTGGTGAATGATGATGACGATGCCGCTGATGTATTGCAAGAAGCATTTATCAGCATTTGGAAAAGTATCGAAACATATGATAGCGCAAAGGGCGGCTCCTTATTTACCTGGATGCTGAATATTTCGAGGAACAAAGCAATAGACCGGTACAGGCAGAAAAGCAGGGTGCGCGAAAACCAAACAGACTATAAAATCGTACATACTCAAAGCGAGCATTTCAAAAGCACTACACTTAATACAGATAAAATAGGATTAAATACTCTTATTGACAAACTGAAGCCTGATCTCAAAGAGATGATTGAACTTCATTATTTCAAAGGGTTCACACATCAGGAAATAACAGATAAAACACAACTCCCTCTCGGAACCGTTAAAACGAAAATAAGGACAGCCATGAAAGATTTAAAACAATTAGTTGGAATTACATAAAAAATGAATACGCAGGAATACATATCATCAGGCATTTTAGAACAGTACGTAACAGGTACTCTTTCTGCTCAGGAGAAGCAGGAGGTTGAATGCATGAGTCATATTTATCCTGAAATTGCGGCTGAACTTTTATCTGTGCAAACCACCATGGAAGCGTTTGCGACCTCAATAAGCAAAACGCCACCTGCTCATTTACGTGATAAAATTTTAGGCTCGCTTCATGCGTTGGCTATTGAAGAACAAAGTTCGGCAAACATAAAAAAAATAGCCCCTGTAGCAACTAGTTCAAATGAAAAAACAACTGAGCCTCTTGACAAAAATAATATCGTTGCCATGCCGTTTAATATGATGCGTATTGCAGCAGCAATATTCTTTATTGTAAGTGTAGGCTTAGGGTATGTATTGTATAAAAACAATACAACGATTTCATCTTTAGGAAACGAAATTTCATCCATCAAAAAAGAGATACAATTGAAAGAGCAAACTATTGCGCTTCAAACCACTCAATTGAATGTGATACAAAATCCGGATGTTCAAAAAGTAAACCTTGCAGGCATTGCAACAAAAAGCCCGGATTCGAAGGCCATCATTTATTGGAATAAAAAATCGAATGACGTGTATTTGAGTATCACCAAATTACCTGAACCGGCAGCGGATAAACAGTATCAACTTTGGGCAATTGCCGATGGCAAGCCTGTAGATATGGGTATGGTCAGTGAAAATAATATCGATTCCCTGTTTCAAAAAATGAAGACGATTGGGAATGCACAGGCTTTTGCAATTACACTTGAAAAGAAAGGTGGAGTGCCTAGTCCAACGTTGACAGAAATGTATGTGATGGGTGGCGTTTAATTTTATAACTTCTCGAATTTCTTCGTTTCAATTTCTGCTCCTTTGTATATTTTAATGAAATATAAACCCGGTATCAATTGACTGATATCAATTTCAGATTTGGTATTAAATATAAAATTTGTTGCCGATTGTCTGATTTTTCCTTCCACACTAATGATCTCATAATGTATCTGTTCATTTAGTATTGAAGTATTTAAAAGATTCAGTTTATCACTTGCCGGATTGGGATAGAGCGTAAATATATTCTCCCCGGTTTCTTCGATTGTTGTTTGTGTACCCTTTATTCTTGCGGGCAGAGAACCGGCACATCCATCTAAAGCTTGGGCGATGAAAACACCGGTGGGGTCCGGGTTCGATAAAAAGAAATCTGTTGCTGATAAAGGCTCAATTAAAATATATCCGTTTGTCGGGTTGGCGTCGAGTATTACCGTCGCTGTCGTTGCAATAGTGGTTTGCCCTGAAGATTTTATCCATGTGTTGGATTCTGTTTGTGGCGTAGAATACAAATTGGTGATACTGATATTTCCGTTACATGTGGGGCAAGTGGTGAGGCATGAAGCCGCATTTACTTTTGCCCTGACTAATGTTCCGGGTAAAGGACCAAACCCTAAATTAAAATTAAGTCCGGCACTGACTAAATAACAATAACTCATCATGGTGCCACCACCGGCAGGATCGGGGGTCACATCGGCGCAAGTTCCTTCGGTATATCCTGCATGTCCGCCGCAATTATCAATGCGTGTATTGTTGCCATTCCAAACACACGCATGTGTATGCTTTGAGCCAAGGTAGTGACACATGAAATTGGTCACAACCTTGGCT
>JANNYV010000221.1:0-1786 GCA_031410275.1 Bacteroidota bacterium | reverse complement strand
GCCGTGACCAAAACATAAGTGTCTTTGAGTTCAGGGTCGGAGCCGCGCAGCAGCCCGACTACATTACGAAGTTTCGCAGGCTTTTCACCTGACGCCGGAGCCGTGAACGAAAATGAGGCCTGCGATGCGCCAGGTTTCATCGCATCATATAACTTCACAACATTAGCCACTCAAGCATACAACGGAAATCAGGTCGAATTGTATGCGGGTGCAACACCAACAGGAATATTTGCCCTTTACTCAGGTGATATTGTAAAAGATGCCGGTGAAAGCGTTGATTTATTTGATTTGGGTGCATTAGAAACTGATCAAGGAGCATTTGCTTTTGGATACTTATCTACTGATTTGAATGGAGATGGTAATGTAGATTTATTGGATTCACCTTCAATAGAATCAAATATTTCTAATTTCATTTTCTCACAACATCCGCTTTAGAGAATATACCAATTAAAGCTCGAAACTGACCGCAAAGAAACTAAGACGCATTATTGAAAATCAATTTTGCCACTCTAGTGACTTTGCGGTTATTTTTTGTATGTATATTATTTGTATTTTTTTTAAAGTTCATTTAATAATGCTGAAACAGCTGCCATAAATTTTTATACTTTTGTATGCATTTTTATTATGAACATTTTGACTCCAGAAAAACAATTCGCTGACATACATCATTACACTTTATTCCTTGACCGGGATGGTGTGCTGAACCACGAAAAAAAAGATGACTATATCCGAAATGTTTCTGAATTTGTATTTTATGATGGTGTATTAGAAGCACTAAAAATACTAAATGAAATAGCAGGTGTTATTATTCTTGTGACCAATCAGCGGGGAATAGGAAGAGAACTTATGACGCATGATGACTTGCACGAAATACATAATTATATGTTGAAGGAAATAAAGACAGCAGGCGGGCGAATTGATAAAATATATTATGCTCATGATTCAGACAAAGATGCGCATGACCGCAAACCCAATATTGGTATGGGCTTGAAAGCCAAGGATGATTTTCCTTCCATCAATTTCGCAAAAAGTATCATGATTGGAAATAATCTGTCCGATATGAAATTTGGCAAAGCATTGGGTATGAAAACGGTCTATGTAGAAACAACAAAGCCCCTTACTGAGGACAGTGAATTTGTTGATTTTAAAACAGCGAGTTTAGTGACATTTGCAGAGATGGTCAAAACAAATTTAAAAAATTCATAAACATACAGATAAGCTATATTCTACCAACTGTCAATTCTCAATTCTCAATTGTCAATTATAAACTATCAATTCCCAACCGCTCCCTTACGAATTTCATCCACCACAGCCGGATCTAACAAGGTGGTTAAATCACCCAAATTTTCGGTTTCCCCTTCCGCAATTTTTCGAAGGATACGACGCATTATTTTTCCGCTTCGTGTTTTAGGCAAGCCTGAAACAAATTGTATTTTATCCGGTTTCGCAATAGATCCTATTATTTTTGTAACCGTTTGATTGATTTCTTTCCGCAGCAGATTTTCATTTTCAATTTTTTTATTAAAAACTATATAAGCATAAATGCCCTGCCCTTTTATATCATGAGGATAACCAACAATGGCACTCTCTACTACACCCGAATGTTTGTTGATTGCATTTTCTACTTCAGCTGTTCCAATACGATGTCCGCTTACATTTAATACATCATCTACCCTGCCGGTGATTCTGTAATTGCCTGCTTCATCGCGCAAACAACCATCACCGGTAAAGTACAAATTTTTGTATGTCGAAAAATAAGTAGCCCTGCAACGTTCATGATCGCCAT
>JANNYV010000220.1:0-9166 GCA_031410275.1 Bacteroidota bacterium | reverse complement strand
CGCAGTGCTGAATGGGGAAAGAAACATTCGTTGTATTCTGAAATTTACAAATCAGTTGAAGAATTAGATGATGCCGTTCGTCATTTGGCAGATAAATTAGCACATAGCAATCCGGAAGCGATGGCCATGTTGAAAAAAGTTTTCTGGAAAGGAACAGAACATTGGGAATCATTGTTAGAAGACAGGGCTGCTATCAGCGGAAAGTTAGTGTTGAGTGCATTTACAAGAGCTGCCATTGAAAAATTCAAAACTAAGAAGTAATATTTCTAGCCTAAATTATAGTGATGTCGTAAGAATGTTTTGGGCGTCCCCCTGAAGCGTCCCGTGACAAATTGAAATGTCAACGGATTCAACGTGTAAGGATTTGTCTACGGGACTGCTACAGGGGCGGGCTATCCATTCCAAGTCCTCGGTCATCCATCCTACGCACAAACCCTCTGCAATGGCTGTCCTGTGGGCTTTCCATTACTATCCCTAACGCAGCCGTTGCCTGATTGCTTACAACCAATAACTGATGGTAATAGCCTTTTCAAATAAAAATTCACGGACACTGATAAATTCAATTTCCTTTTTTACCTTTGAGAATTCAACTAATTTATTCACTCAAAAAAATCAGATCATGAAAATTTTAAAAACCATTTTATTCGTTGTTCTTGGATTTATTGCCATTGTGCTTATTGCCGCTGCATTTGTCAGCAAAGATTTTGCTGTTGAACGCAGTATCGTTATCAATAAACCAAAAGCACAAGTGTTCGAATATCTTAAATCATTGAAAAGTCAAAACGATTGGAGTGCTTGGGGCAAAAAGGACCCAAACATGAAATCGGAATTTATTGGAACAGACGGAACGGTTGGTTGCATATCGAAATGGAGCGGCAATAAAGAGGTTGGAACCGGAGAACAAGAAATGAAAAAAATAGTTGAAGGAGAACGAATCGAAACAGAACTTCGTTTCACAGAGCCGTTTGAATCTAAAAGCTTAGCACACTTTATTACAGAATCTATAGACTCAAATACAACCACTGTAAAATGGGGATTTGAGGGCTCTATGATGTATCCATTGAACATTATGAAAGTGTTTATGAATATGGATAAAAAAGTCGGGAAAGATTTTGAAGAAGGTCTGAATAATTTGAAAGCAAAGTTAGAAAAGTAGTAAGGAAGTTGATGGTTGTTTGTTTGTTAGTCAACACCTTCTTTTAAAAATAAAGTTTAATCGACGAAATGAAAATAGCTGTTGTAGGTGCCACCGGATTAGTAGGTACAAAAATGTTGAAGGTATTGGAAGAACGAAATTTTCCTGTGACTGAATTAATCCCGGTCGCCTCAGAAAAATCAATTGGTAAGGAAATAAATTTTGAAGGGAAATTATATAAAGTTGTTTCCTTTCAAGATGCGATTGATATGAAACCTGCCATTGCCATTTTCTCTGCCGGAGGAAGCACATCATTGCAATTAGCTCCGTTATTTGCCGAGGCAGGAATTACAGTCATCGATAATTCATCTGCATGGAGAATGAATGCGAACAATAAATTGGTGGTTCCCGAAGTGAATGGGAATGTATTAACCGCGGCTGATAAAATCATTGCAAACCCAAACTGCTCTACTATACAAATGGTGATGGTATTAAAACCACTTCATGATAAATATATTATTAAACGTGTTGTTGTATCAACCTATCAATCGGTGACAGGCACAGGCGTGAAGGCGGTTGAGCAACTTCAGAACGAACGAAATAATATTGAAGGTGAAAAAGTATATCCATATAAAATTGATTTAAATGTCATTCCTCAAATTGATGTGTTTACCGAAAATGGGTATACCAAAGAGGAAATGAAAATGGTAAACGAAACAAAAAAAATTATGCAGGATAACACGATACAAGTGACGGCTACTTGTGTGCGCTTACCTGTCATGGGCGGACATAGTGAGAGTGTGAATATCGAATTCGAAAAAGAATTTGATCTTGACGATGTAAAAAAAATATTGAATGATTTTGATGGTGTCACTGTGGTCGATGATATTCAACAATTGAAATACCCAATGCCTTTAGATGCCCATGATAAAGATGATGTATTTGTTGGACGAATTCGAAGAGATGAAACACAGGCAAAAACGCTGAACTGTTGGATTGTATCGGATAACCTTCGTAAAGGAGCTGCCACCAATGCGGTGCAAATTGCCGAGTATTTGCTACAGAATAGGATGGTCAATTAGTTGACTATTCCTTTGATTAAAATACAAACTCTCCGAATGGACCTCGAATGATTAATTCTTTTTTATCAGCGGCTTCAACACGGCCAACAAGTTGAGCCTCGATATTGAATTGCGCAGCCAACGAAATAATTTCCTCGGCATTCGCCTGACTTGTATACATGTCCAATCGATTACCCATATTAAATACCTGATACATTTCTCTGTAATCAATTTGAGAGGCCTCTTGTATTAATTTAAAAATAAGAGGAGGGGTAAATAAATTATCTTTTATCAGCCTCACATTTGTATCAATATACTTCATGCATTTTGTTTGCCCACCTCCGGTATTATGTACAATGCCATGAATAGACTGCCCATATTTTTCAATCACTTGTTTTACCAATGGTGCAAATGTCCGGGTCGGCGACAACAGCATTTTGCCAATAGCCATGCCATTTTCAGCAATGTCTGTCAATTTATGTTTACCGATATAACATACTTCATCGTTTAATGTTGTATCATAACTCTCAGGATAATTTGTTGCATAACTTTTATTCAGCAAATCATGCCGTGCGCTGGTAAGCCCGTTACAACCAATACCACTATTGTATTCCGTTTCGTATGAGCATAAACCATATGAAGCAAACCCAACAATCACATCGCCGGGTTGTGGGTCAATGCGAATGACATTCTTTCGTTCTAAACGGGCGAATGCCGTATAACCAACATCAATGGTTTTAACCAAATCACCAACATCAGCTGTTTCCCCACCTGCATGATGAATGTCAATTCCAAAAGTTCTCCATTCTTGAATCAGTTCATCACATCCATTTATAACAGCGCTTAATATTTCCTTCGGAATCAAGTGTTTGTTTCGTGCAATTGTGGATGATAAAATAAAATTTGAAGTGGCACCTGCACAAATCATATCATCTATATTCATCACCATGGCATCTTGTGCAATTCCTTTCCATACACTGAGGTCACCGGTCTCTTTCCAATATAAATAGGCAATGATTGATTTTGTGCCCGCGGTATCTGCATGCATAATACAAGCATATTGCTCATCGCCCGAAATATAATCAGGCAGGATTTTACAAAAGGCATTTGGAAATAAACCCTTGTCTAAGTTTTTGATGGCTTCATGCACATCTTCTTTTTGTGCCGACACACCTCTGAGATTATATAAATTGCTCATGGAAAAATTGAAAGTGCAAATGTAAGGAAGAGATGGCATATTATCGATGCTCGATGCTCGATGTCCGATATTCGATGTCTGATGTTCGGAAGATTATTCTTGGTTGTACGTGGCTCGTCCTTTTTTATTTAATATTATGTCTTCCTTATTTTCATTTGGCTATCAGCTATTAGCATCCTAAACCTATCTTAGCAACGTTACATCGCCCTTCTTATCGTATCGTTCGCCATGGGGCGTGGTGAAATTGCAATAGTAATAATAAACGCCCATATCCTGCACACCATTGTTTTTATCTTTTCCATTCCATCGCATTTGAGGATTATTGGATTCAAAAACCAGTTCACCCCAACGGTTATAAATTGCCATTGTATAATCTTTCATATTTTCATAGGTAACATTATAAAACACCGGACCAAAGCCGTCATTTACATGATCACCGTTTGGCGAAAAGGCATTCGGAAAAAAGACCAGTTCTTTATCATAAATATTCCCGCAATGAATGGCAGTATCCTTGCAACCCGCATCATTGATAGCGACTAATGTGAAGCAATATTCGCCTGATGAAGTGAATGATTTTTGTTCATCTTTATTGGTTGAAAACAGCAGGCTGTTATAATACCATTCGAATGTAGTTGCACCCAAACTCAAATTTTTCAATACAAAGAGAGGGGTTTGTATGGGGGCATCATGCGGGTTTACAGAAAATTCCGCAATGGGTGAAGGCGCTCTGACTATTGTAAATGTAACTGTATCATAACCGGCACAAAAGCCTGTGCTAAAGCCTGTCAACGTATAGGTTGTAGTTGTTGACGGATCAAATGTGAGCAACGATGTATCTGCATTTGGTATCACACCGGTTTTCGGATTATAATCAAAATAGGCATGATTGGGAATAGCCATGATAGTAGTTTCGCCTTTGCATAAAACAGTATCGGCCGGTTTAAATAAATTAAAATTATTTCCGGTAAAATAAGTGGAGTCATAAAGGCGTGCAAAAAATCCATCACTTGAACCAACCGAAGTAAGCGATGAAGAACCATAAGTAGCATTCGATCTGAAGAAACCACCGGTATACAATTGAGCACCTTTTCCATGAGCAATGGTGTTCCCCCTGTCATTGCTATCGAGTCCGCCCCCGGTAGTAACCCATTGCCATTTACCATCAGGTGAAATCTTTGCCACAAAGGCTTCTAAATCTTTTCCTGAAGGCACTGTAATATCATTCCCAAATTTTCCTCCTTCGTTGATATCACCACAAACATATACATGACACATCGAATCGGCCCAAACATCATTTCCGCGTTCGCTCCCTAAGTTAGACCCTGCGCGTTTACCCCAAAATGGCTTTCCGGTATTGGCATCAACCTTAAAAATAAACGCATCACGTTTATCATAATTTCTAACCATCACTGTATCCATATACAATGAATCTCGATGTTCTCCAGTCACATAAATATTTCCTTTTTTATCTGAGCAAATACCATTTCCCCAGTCGTCTTTTTTACTCCCGATATTTGTTACCCATTTATAATTTCCCGATGTATCATACTTGATAACAAATGCATCTGTGCCGCCTTTACTAGTAAGTGAAGTTGGGCCAAACGGACGGGTATTATCATATCCGCCAGTTATATACACTCCACCTGAATCATCGGTACATACTGCAATATCGCGTTCGATATATTTAAAATGAGCCGGGTCCCAAGGGAGATTTCCGAATGTTTTTGCCCATTGAAATTGCCCATTACTTTTTAATTTCGCCAGCCAGTAACTATGTTTATGTGTTCCGGTATTGGTATTTAATGCGGTTACTGTTGCGCCCCCACAATATAATGTTGTCCCCGTCATAAAGCCCACTACATAATGGTTACCGGCCTTATCTGTGCAAATATCGAGACCCTGATCGTCGCCGGTTTCGCTACAAACAAAAGTACCCCATAAGGCTGTTCCGTTTTTGTCGTGCTTCGCAATAAAACATTGGTCACCCCAACCATAGGCGCTTCCTGTAATATTGAGCGGACCGATATTGATACCCGAGCCTTCCCAAAATGTACCGGTAACAACACTTGTGCCGGCAGCATCGACATCCATTCCTAGAATTCTGTCATCATAATATTGTCCGCCACTTCGCGCCCAAAGGCAAAACCCTGTGCTATCGAGTTTGGCTAAAAATATTTCTTTACTGTTTGCATTTGCCGTATAATTAAGAAACAAATTATTTGTACCAATCGTGAGCGAGGTACTAAAATATCCGGCTATATACACATATCCGGCGGTGTCGGTTTTAATACAAGTTACTTTATCACTTTTTATATTGCCTACTTTTTGTGCCCATGTCCAACTTTGACAATCAGCAATGTTAGAAAGGACAAGCAATAAAAAAGTTAAAAGGTGTATTTGTTTCATCATAATAAAAGGGTTGAAAGTTTAATAAAGACGAAGGACATTTGATAATCGTTTGATAACATAAAAGTAATACGAATTTCTTCATTTTCAATTATTTCAAACGTATACAAAACGAATATAAGGTATAGTTTTCAATTCATCAAGTCGAAGCGATTAAATAGTAAAGGAGGCAGTGTATTGGAACGAAATTTCAAGTCAATTTTATAACTGCTAAATGCGCACCCAATCTGCCATTTGTTAAGAATTTTAGTTTGGCATCATTGTTGACAAGGTACTAACCTAAATAAGATAGTTATGAAAATCACGTTATGCCTTGACACAAAAAAAGTTCCGAAAAATATTTTCGATTTGCTTGAATTACCTTCAGATTAAATTTCACGGCTCGACATTCGACAAAAAATTTACAACTGAAATTACAAAGGACAAAATCCCAAATTCCAAACAACAAGTATCCACTTCTTGAGGAATTTGGAATTTTTTATTTTAGACCCATCTCAATCTCTACAAACTCATACTATCCTTAAACTTTACCGCTTGTCTACGCGAAACTTCAATTTCTTCGCCACCTTGTAAGGTTACTTTTAAGCCTCCATTAAAATGACTGTCTATTTTTTGTATCATTAGTAAGTTGATGATATGTTTTCTGTTCGCTCTGAAAAATACTTTATTGTCGAGACGCTCTTCCAATGCATTCAATGATTTTAAAATGAGCGGTTTATTATTCCCAAAAAAAACTTTTGCATAATTACCGACACTTTCGAAGAGACGAACCTCACCGAGCTTTACAAACCAACAACGTTCGCCATCTTTTACAAACACTTGGTCCTGCACACCCAAATGATGTTTCTGCGCAATGATGTCTTGCTCCATACTTTTTTTTACTTTTTGAATGGCTTCAGAAAGGCGTTTGGTTTCAATAGGTTTCAGCAAATAATCGAGCGCGTTAAATTCAAAAGCTTTAATAGCAAAATCATTATACGCTGTTGTGAAAATTACTTTGGGTGCATATTCAAGCACTTCCAAAAGATCGAAACCTGTTTTATTGCCGGGCATTTGAATATCTAAAAAAATAAGTTGTGGTTGATGCGTTTCTATTTTTTCGATGGCATCCTGCACATTCACCGCTTCATCGACGATATCGATTTCAGGAAAATCTTTCAGAATTTTTTTTAACTCATTGCGTGCTAAACGTTCGTCATCGACGATGATTGATTTTATCATGATGAATTGAATTTAAATTGTTTTAATTTTTATACGTACATGAACCATATTATTCTTTTCAACCATATCAAACGAGGCATTGTTATGATAAATTAATTTCAATCGCTGACGGGTAGAGTTTAATCCAAAGCCTAAACTGTCTGCATGTTTTTTATCCGTATCTAGTGAACCTGTATTACTGATTTCTAATTGCAATAAAGTATGTTCATAGCTTGCTTGAATCGCAATCATGCCGCCTTGTTCCAACATTGAAATGCCATGCTTGATTGCATTTTCTACCAGCGTTTGCAACATCATGGTAGGTACTTGTATAGATAAGGCGGAGGGAGAAATATTTTTTTTAAATGTCAGTCGCTCTTCAAAACGTATTTTTTCTAAAGCAAGATAATCATCAACCAATGTCAATTCATTTTCTAAGGTATCTGTTATTTCCTGCTTAGTAATTGAACTGCGAAGGATGTTCGAAATTCGCGTAATGGCTTTGCGCGCGAGCTCAGGATTTTCATCTATCAAGGCACGAATACTATTTAATGAATTAAAAATAAAATGAGGCTGTAGGTTCGAGCGGATGGTTTTTAATTCTAAATCTTTCATTGCTGATTCCATTTTTAATCGTTCAATTAAATTCCGCCGGTTATTTTCGACATAGGTCCAGGAAAAATAAATAATACTCCATACACTAAATAAAAAATAGACAGAGACAAAGGAACCGATAAATGAATATGGTTTTAATATAAATAAAGTATGCTCATATAAAAAATACAAGCTGACATAATAAAGCAAATTGTATACTATACTTAATAGCATTATCGCGATAGCAACTGTACCTAAAAGCTTTTCTGTTGCAAAGGAATAGAGTTTATTTTTGAGAATATAATTTCTAAATAAATGACTTAACAACAGACCAAATACTGAAATCAACAGATTGATGATAAGCACCTGCTTTGAAAGTTCATTTGTCAGAATGGCAATATATACATTGATAAGCGCAAAGCACAACCAACCAATAAGTTGAAACAGCCAATATTTTGAAAAGCGGTGCATCACACAAATGTACAGTACGGGAATAGTTTCATCTCTAAAATTTGATAAAAGGAAGTATGCTTATATAAATGCAGACAAATTTGCATTCTCATTATTTTAACGATTGGTAATTCACTTGAATGAATATATTTGCACCCAACTTAATAATGATGAATAAATATATTTTCACGTTGATCGCATTGATTTGCTTTTCGGTATCCAAAGCACAGACCAAACCATCGAGCCTTGCAAAAACTGCATACAGCATGCCTTCCAGAGATTATGTAATGATACAATTTGGATACGACAATTGGACAAACTTGCCTGACAGTATTAAAGTAACCGGTTTAGGGCGTGCATTTAACGCCTATATCTGCTATGACTTCCCGATTATGAAATCGAATTTTAGCTTTGCAGCCGGGGCCGGAATTGGAACCAGTAATATTTATTTAAAAGACCAGCAGATTGTATTAACTGATAGTACAAGTTATATTCAGTTTATACCTGAGACAGCACCTTATAAAAAATACAAGTTAACAACAGCCTATGTTGAAGCACCATTTGAAATACGTTATTTCGGAAATAAAGAAAACAGAAATGCCGGTGTGAAAGCGGCCATCGGATTAAAAGTAGGAACTCTTTTATCATCGCATACAAAAGGAAAAAGAACCTATAGCAACAAACCAATTGTTGAAAAAATAAATACAAAACGATATCTCGAAGCATGGCGTTATGCTGCCACTGCAAGAATTGGATACGGTAATTTCTCTGTATATGGTTCGTATAATTTGGGCGGTCTTTTCAGATTAAATTCCGGGCCTGAAAATGTAAGACCTTATTCGGTTGGAATTTGTCTTTCAGGACTTTAGAATTCGTAAGTCAATAGTCGTAAGTTATAAGTCGTAAGTTATAAGTCATAAGTCGAATCCCCTCTGACTTGGTTGGTATCTATCATTTATCCTTAGTATTCACTAAAACTATATTGAATTTTAGAAAGATTAGTTTTAAATAAGATGCATCTCCTAACATCTAACATCTGGCATCTAACATCCGACATCTATCATTGGCATTCACCATTCATCTAAAACTATATGGAATCTTAGTAAGAATAGTTTTAATTTG
>JANNYV010000219.1:0-3152 GCA_031410275.1 Bacteroidota bacterium | reverse complement strand
TGAAAAAATGAAACAAGCTAATGCAAGTCAACAAATTTCTAACCCTAAAAATTAATTTATATGAAAAAGATTTTCCTTATCGTTCCCATCTTGTTGCTCATAATGAGTAACAGTTATGGCCAGGTCAAATCCAATCATTTTTATTACTATAATGGTGAAAAATATTATTTGGATATCGACTTAAAAAAAATTGCTGTTACAGCAAATGTAAATTCAGCAGATGAAATGAAGTCTCTACTTTCGACGTATGAAGGCAGATTAACTGATATCATCGAAGACAATACACGAAACATTTCTGTTTCAACCGATCCGCAGTCAGATGCAAGAAAAGGGATTAAAACCTTTTATACAGAAATTGAACTAAACAGTACACTTTCTGAAACAGCCTATTTTGAAAAAATAAATGAACTCAATCATTTACCCGGCGTTCTTCTTGCCTCACCTTGTTTTAAAACACCTTGGGGTAAAAATATCGGTTTGACAAATAATGTATACATCAAATTGAAAAGTGGAGCAGACAAAAGCAAATTATATGATGCGGCAAAACGAATGAATATAGAAGTGTTGGGAAGTAATTTATTCATGCCATTATGGTTTACATTAAGTGTTTATCATTCATCAAATATCAGTGTGTTACAAGCGGCTAATCAGTTGTATGAAAGTGAGCAGTATGAAAGTACCGAACCGGCTTTTATGTTACATGACATGGGTTTATCGAACGACCCTTATTATAACAAACAATGGGGCATTAAAAATACGGCACAATTTGCAACTCACTCTACTGCCGGGTTTGATATCAAAGCCGACACCGCATGGAAAATTAGTATTGGTTCAGATACCATTAAAGTGGCGGTCATCGATGATGGCTACCAATGGACACATCCTGATTTGACAAACAATGATTATGGTACAGGATACAATGCGCAAACAGGAACAACACCTGCAGGCACTTATGGGTTACATGGTACTGCATGCGCAGGTATAGTTGGCGCTGAACAAGACAATGCGGATGGCATGAGTGGTGTGGCTCCGAAAACAAGATTGATTTCAGTAAGTGCGAATTTCGCAGCCGTAACAAATACTATTTTAGCGAATGGTATGAGTTGGGCTTGGCAAAATGGAGCGCATGTCATTAGCAATTCATGGGGTGGTGGTTTTCCTAGTCCCATTATTAATAATGCCATTTCAGATGCATTAGAAAAAGGAAGAAATTTTAAAGGTTGTGTTGTAGTCTTTGCAACAGGTAATAGCAATTATCCGACGGTATTTGAACCAGCGAAAAGTCAACCAAAAATTTTGGCTGTTGGCGCAATGAGTCCTTGTGGAGAACGTAAACGAAGCAGCAGTGTTGCTGCCAATGTCAATCAGGGAAATATTCCTGACCCGGCTGGTGTAAGTTGTGATGGCGAAAATTGGTGGGGTAGTAATTACGGAACTGAGTTAGATGTGATGGCACCCGGTGTATTAATTTCAACTTGTGATAGTATTGGAGCAGCCGGTTATAATTCTGTGCAAGCACCGCCGGCATTACAAGGAGGAAATGTGCCGGCTCAACATGCCAATGTGGATTACACACAATTTTTTAATGGTACTTCGGCTGCTTGTCCGCATGTAGCCGGAGTAGCAGCTTTAATTCTTGCGGTGAATCCGGGATTAACAGTGAAACAAGTCAATGATATTATTGAACAATCAGCTCAAAAAGTACGGACTGATTTATATGCTTATGGTGCGGCTGCCGACCGGTTGAATGGTGGTTGGAATAATCAAATGGGATATGGTTTGGTGAATGCATTTAAAGCTGTGAAGATGGCACAGGCTATCGGTTGTCCAAAGGATATAACCATTGCTCAAAAATATGATAATACATTAGTGCAATCTCAAACCTGGATTAAAAGTAATGCAGCTGATTCAACTTGGATTGATCCGCTCACTGTTGTAAAATTAGATGCAGATCCTGTAAATGGTTATATTGAGTTGAATTCTTATTTCGAAGCAACACCAACTACAGGTTATTTTTTAGCTGAATGTGTTGACGGATGCGGACCTAAGATTCCTTCTGTAAAACAAATATCAGTGCTGAATGCGCAAGTTTGTGAACAATATACCTGGGTTAAAAATGCAACTACCTATTCTTATACCGGTGTGTATACTGTGAGCACAATTGATACTGATTTTATTTTAAATCTTACCATTCAGCGAACAGCTGATACAACTTATCGTTTTGCATGTACTTCCTATCTTTGGGATAAAACTGCAGTTACGTATAGTGTGTCCGGCATTTATACAAAAACCTCTACGAACGCAAATGGATGTGTACATACCGATGTATTACACTTGACCATTACTGGTGCTCCTTCATCAAAAGTCTGGGCGAGCGGACCATCACCTTTTCCATGGAATGGAACGAATTATACAGTCACCGGCGTATACACTAGAACCTATGTTTCTGAAGTGGGTTGTATTGGTCGTGATACATTAGACTTAACCATTACTGCTGCAGGCTCAATGTATTTAATGGCTTCGCCAAATAGCATTTGTCCATCAGGCAAGGTAGTACTGTCAGCATTTTACGGAGCTGCGGCCGGGGCCTTTATTACATGGAATCCGCCGGGAAGTATATTCGTTCATACACCTGCAAATTGGAGTTCATTTACTGTCACACCAACTGCTACAACAACATACACAGTCACTGTGCAAAACGGCACAGGCGTCACTATTAAAACCGGCAATATTACTGTGACTGTTTTAGCTGCACCGGTAGTCACTACATCTGCGGCACCTGCTACGATTTGTGCCGGTGGCTCTACAACTATTACTGCATCCGGCGCAAGTTCATATACATGGATGCCCGGTTCTTTATCAGGTCCATCTATCAATGTATCACCTTCTTCTACAACAACCTATACAGTGACAGGAAAAAGCGGACCAAATTGTTCGAGTACAGCGACCAGAACTATCACCGTAAATCCATTACCTGTTGTGACAGCGACAGCAAATCAAACACTTGTTTGTGCATCGACAGCCGTGACCTTAACAGCGACCGGAGCCAATACCTATGTATGGATGCCGGGTTCTTTAGCAGGAGCTTCTGTGAATGTAACACCGGCAGCGACTACAACCTATACTGTCACAGGAACCAATACCACCACAGG
>JANNYV010000218.1:0-1627 GCA_031410275.1 Bacteroidota bacterium | reverse complement strand
ATAAATTATTATACTGTCATTTGTTTTAACCGCTTTCTTCTTTATTGTATCGGTTTCATTTTGTTGAGCAGATACAAGACTTCCACGGTTACCATTCTTTCCTGAAAATAATTGACATCTTCCGTATTCTGCACTCAGCATAAGCAACAATGTTGCGACGAAACCAATACGGATAAACAATTTTATTTTATGCAACGAAATGAAAAATTAAAATTTGAATCTTGATTTTATATAACACCCAGTAATTCTTTAAAAAGCAATGCCATTTTGGGTGCCGCTAAATTGGCTGCTTCCAATACCTCTTCATGTGTAATCACATTCATTTCATCTCTGATACCAAGGTCAGTGACAACACTCATTCCAAATACATGCATACCCATATGTTTGGCAACAATTACTTCGGGTACTGTACTCATACCTACTGTATCACCACCTATAATTTGCAACCATTTATATTCAGCCTTTGTTTCAAATGTGGGTCCTTGTAAACCAATATATACGCCCTCATGAACCAAAATATTATTTTCAAACGCAATGATTTTTACTTTCTTAATTAAATCAAGTGAATACGGTTCAGTCATATCAGGAAAACGTGGCCCCATAGTCTCATCATTTTTTCCACGCAAAGGATGCTCAGGAAATAAATTGATATGGTCATTAATAATCATGATATCCCCAACCTGAAATGATTTATTCATGCCTCCTGCCGCATTCGATACCATCAACAAATCCGCACCCAACATCCGCATTACGCGTACAGGAAACGTAACCTCTTGCATGGTATATCCTTCATAATAATGAAAGCGCCCGCTGAGCATCACCACTTCTTTGCCATTTATTTTTCCAAATAAAAGTTTCCCTCCATGTCCCTTCACAGTACTCACAGGAAAGTTTGGAATATCTTCATAATTTAATGATACACGTATGTCCATTTCTTTGACCAACCCTCCTAATCCGCTTCCAAGGATTATACCTGCAACAGGTTTTTCCTGAATTTTAGATTGTATAAAAGCGACAGTCTCCTGTAGTTTTTGCTGATTTACATTTTGCATGCGGCGAAGATAAGGAATTTGAAAATGAGAATATTTGAAAATTTAAGAATGCCATTTCAATTATCTTTGAAACACAAAAGTCAAATCACTATGTTGAAAAAGGCAATGTTCATTCTTTTTTTTTCTGCCTTTCTGCTGCTATGTATGTTCATTTATCATTTTCCACCGCATACGAATGTCTACTATCCAAAATGCATTTTCAAACAACTCACTTCATTTGAATGTCCGGGATGCGGAGGCGCCAGAGCTATTTATGCAATTTTGCATGGCAATATAATACAGGCAGCAGATTATAATTTGTTATTTGTATTGCTTATTCCGGTTTTTTGTATTGCGCTCGCGGCAACATTTTCACCATATCTTCATCATGTGTGGGCTGTTTTAAATAAACCAACATTTTATCTTGTTCTCCTTTTATTTTTTTGGATTGCACGCAACATACATCACTTCCCATTTAGCATATTGCATTCAGATACATAAATAAAATTAAAGCGATTGTGCGTGCCCCGCAGCGAAAGTCTGTCACTCCTTTTATCAAACTTAACTGGCTGCTTCGGGGCCGGGCTATCCGCTGC
>JANNYV010000217.1:0-8955 GCA_031410275.1 Bacteroidota bacterium | reverse complement strand
CGCCGAAAAATTTATGAATATCAAATGCGGTTATGGTAATTTATCACCCGATGCGATTGTATTAGTTGCTACAATTAGAGCCTTACGTCATCATGGAGGCGCTAAAAAAGAGGAATACAATATAGCTAGTATTGAAAAGGTCATTAAGGGGTTTCAAAATTTAGAAAAGCATATTGAGAATTGCAAAAAATTTGGCATTACACCTGTTGTTGCCATTAATTATTTCCCAACTGATACGGAAGAAGAAATAGAATTTGTACAAAAGCATTGTGAGCAACTCGGTGTAAAAGCAATTGTTTCGTATGGCTTTGCAAAAGGTGGTGAAGGCACAAAAGAATTAGCACAAGCTGTAATTGATATCATTGAAAGTGGGGTGAATCATTTCAAACCATTATACGATTGGACGCTTTCAGTTGAAGATAAAATTAATCGGATTGCTACAGAAATATATGGAGCTGATGGAGTTGAATATTCATCACTTGCACGAACGCAATTAAAAATGATTAAAGAACTGGGTTATGATGCGTTACCTGTTTGTATGGCAAAGACACAGAAATCATTATCAGATAAAGAAACTGCCATTGGTCGGCCTAGAGGATTTATTATCAATGTGCGTGAATTTGAATTTGCCGCCGGTGCCGGTTTCATCATTCCCATTCTGGGTGATATGATGCGTATGCCGGGATTGCCTGCTGTGCCCGCTTCTGAGCACATGGATATTGACAATGAAGGAAAGATAAGCGGGTTGAGTTAGGACGTGTATTTAGAAGAAAGTTGGTGTACGCAAAAGAACTTCGAAGAATTTGCACGATGAAATAATACCAATGTGTCACGTACCCTAAAACTTGCTACCCCTCAACTAATCTTAATAATTAATGCCCACATGTACCTGTATCATTTGGTTTTTCCATTCTGATTTTCCTTTAACAGATTCCAAATTACTGACATTATTAATACCGGAAACATAGCGTATGCCTGCATTCACCCGAAGTAAGGGAGCTTTGCCGCCGAACTGCAACCACAGACCACCGACCAAATTAAAATTGCCTGCCTTAATAATATCCTGACCGCTTTTTAAAATTTTATTTTTATCAACGACATTTACATTCGCCGAATATTGCGGGCCGCCTTGCAACCAAAGAAATTGAGAGAGTTTGATATTTAATAAAATAGGAATTGAAATGGTACTGAAACGAAAGGTTCCATTATTGAGACTATCGACTCCCTGATTCCAATAGTCTTTGTAAAGACTATAAAACGAAGAATCAGTGGTCATGTGATTTTGTGTCCACAACGCTTCTAACTGAACTCCCAAGCGATATTTATTGACAAACACAAAAAAACCGGCATGTGGGTCGGTTCTAAATTCATCCTTCCATTCGGAGGCTACTACTTTATTGAAATTCAATCCTGCTTTAATTCCCACACCCAAATCAATTCCAAATTTTTCTTTTGCTTGCATAGAAAAACAAGCAATCAGTAGTAATGTGAATAAAAGTATTTTTTTCATATTGTAAAAATAGTAATGTTTATTTTAATAAACAACTTTCATTCGGAGTTCAAGGTGTTGGTTAATGGCTCTTAGCGACATGGTTATTTATTGGTCTTCACAATATGAATCCTGCTTTTAGTCTTCAAATTTTTGAAATAAAATTTCTGAATTGAAGTATTACATTTGTGCCAAAATAAAAATACTTATGATTCTTTCGGATAAACGAATTTTAGAAGAAATCGAAAAAGAGACGATCAAAATAGTTCCTTATGACCGGGAATGTCTTGGCAGTAACTCGTATGATGTGCATCTTGGCAAACATTTGGCAACCTATGTTGATAAAGAATTGGATGCAAAAAAACACAATACCATTACACATTTTGATATCCCCGAGGAAGGATTTTTATTATTGCCCGGTGATTTTTACTTAGGAGTGACGGAAGAATATACCGAGACGCATGAGCATGTTCCTTTCCTTGAAGGTAAATCAAGCACCGGTCGTTTAGGTATTGATATTCATGCAACGGCAGGCAAAGGCGATGTGGGGTTTTGTGGCAATTGGACCTTGGAAATTTCCGTAAAGCAACCTGTGCGTGTATATGCAGGTATGCCCATTGGCCAGCTTATTTATTTTCCGGTTGATGGAGAAATTGAAGTGAAATATAATAATAAAGCCGGAGCAAAATATAGTGGACAGCCCAAGAAACCTGTTGAGAGCATGATGTGGAAGAATAAGTTTTGATGAATCGATGACCGATTTTCGATGATCGGACATTCCAGTTCGACCGGTATTTCGAACCATTGAAAAATGGAATTGCGATTTCACTTTATAACTCATAGCCCTTACTCTCGTAACTCGCAACTCCTTAACCCGTAACCCGCAACTCTTTAACTCGTAACCACTTAACAGAAATTAGGTGAAACGCCATTCAGGTAGTAAATTTGTCCAGTCAAAAATTGTAGACATAATATGAAGACATCAAACATTGTAGCATTGGTATTAATTGCAGGTGCATTGGCAGCAATACTTAGTATGGTGGGCGATTTTAGCAGTTACCAAACCTTTGCAACAGCTGAACAAAAACAAGGTAAAGAATTTCAAATTATTGCGAAATTGGATACTGTTCAGAATAAAATGATGTATGATCCAATTAAAGATCCGAACCATTTTATTTTTTATGCAAAAGACGAATCAGGGTTAACTCGAAAGGTTGTCTTTAATGGCACCAAACCTCAAGACTTTGAACGAAGCGAAAAACTGACCATGACAGGCGCTATGCTCAATGGTGAATTTAAATGCAGTAAAATATTAATGAAATGCCCTTCTAAATATAAGAACGATCAGGTTGTAGAAGGGAAACCAAGTTAACTATTATTTTGTTCATTCTTTTTTAAATCACAATCAAATCGTTGGATACTCAATTTCTTAATGAACATCTTCTGCCGGGTAAAATCGGAGAACTGTTTACCCTTATATCATTTGCCGCCTCCTTTGTCGCAGCCGTTTCATATTTTCTGAGCACACAATCTCGGATAGAAGGTGATCAATTGAGTTGGAAAAAATTAGCACGTGCTTCTTTTTTTACACATGCTTTTAGTGTCTTTGGAATTTTTATTACACTCTTCTATATTATTTTCAATCATTATTTTCAGTACCATTATGCATGGTCTCATTCATCAAAAGAACTACCTTTTAAATATTTACTCTCCTGCTTTTGGGAAGGACAAGAGGGAAGTTTTTTATTATGGACAACTTGGAATTGCATCCTGAGTTTTTTTATTATGTACAGAAAAGGTAAATGGGAAACGCCCGTTATGACGATTGTCAGTGTAGCTCAAATTATTTTAGCATCCACACTCCTAGGCCTTTATTTCGTTGGAGAAAAAATAGGAAGCAACCCGTTTATTTTATTGCGTGACCAAATGGTTGGAGCGCCTATTTTTCAACAGCCCGATTATTTAAAATTTATTATGGATGGCAACGGTCTTAATCCATTGCTTCAAAATTATTGGATGGTGATTCATCCTCCTATACTCTTTTTAGGATTCGCTTCTACGGTTCTTCCATTCGCCTATGTGATTGCTATCATGTGGAAGAATGATTATGAAGATTTTGTTATGCCGCTTTTAAAAAATTCTTTGTTCAGTTGTATGGTACTTGGAACGGGTATCATGATGGGCGGTGCATGGGCGTATGAGAGTTTAAATTTTGGTGGTTATTGGGCTTGGGACCCGGTTGAAAATGCATCGCTAGTTCCATGGATTATTATGGTCGCAGGACTTCATACGCTGATGATTTATAAGTCAACCGGCTATTCGTTGAAGTCAGGTATTTTGTTTTTTATACTATCTTTTATCCTTGTATTATATTCTTCATTTTTAACCAGAACAGGAATTTTAGGCGATACCTCTGTGCATGCCTTTACGGGAGAAGGCAGTTCATTGTTCTATCATTTATTAGTCTTCATGTTTTTATTTTTATTGATTGGATTATTTTTATTTTTCAAGAATTTCAAAAAAATCCCCGACCTTAAGAAAGAGGAAGAAGCACTTAGCTCAAGAGAATTTTGGATGTTCATCGGCGCCTTGGTGTTAATGATTTCTGTGGTACAAATTACGTACACAACATCGATGCCTGTATGGAATAAAATGTTCGGCACTAAATTAGCTATTACAAACCCAATTGCACATTACAACAAAATACAACTTTGGATTACGTTGTTAGTATTGCTCGGAACTGCTTGTGTGTATTATTTCAAATTCAAAGAATCAAATATACTCGAAGTTGGCAAACGACTTCTAGCGCCTTTCCTACTTTCTGTTGTTGTTGCAGGATTGATATCCTATTTTCAAGAATTAAAATCGGCACCGATTGTCGCGTTGATGTTTGTAGCCGTCTTTTCTGTGTTTGCCAATTTGTTTTTTATCATTCGTACCTTAAAATGGAATGCCATTAAATGGGGAGGGTCAACTGCTCATATTGGATTTGGATTAATGGTGGTTGGCATCATACTTTCATCTTATAATAAACATGTTATTTCTGTGAATAGGCTTGGCATTGATTTTCCAATGGGTAAAAAAACAGAAGAAGAAAATAAAAAAGAAAGCCGGGAGAATTTATTACTTTTTAAAAATATGCCTATCACCATGGCCGGTTATACCTTGACCTATATAGGTGATACGGTTGTGGGGCCGAATCATTATTACAGAATAAAATATCAGACTAGGCTAAATGACACAGGCAGTATTAAAGAACAATTTGTACTCGCACCGAATGCACAAATTAATCCGAAGATGGGCCTTATTTCAAGCCCGGATACAAAGCACTATCTCACACATGATGTATTTACCTACATCACATCCACGGTCGACAAATCGCAAATGAGAGATACGGTCAGTTACACTTCTAAGAAAATGAAAATCGGCGACTCGGCTTTTTTTGCTTCGGGCTTTATGATTTTTGAAGGGTTTAAGACCGATGTAAAATCAAAAAATTACAATCCTCAAACCGGTGACATCGCGGTAGGTGCGAAGTTGAAAGTCTATAATTTAGAAGGTGTTGCAATACCGGCATCTCCATTATATATCATCCGCAATTCGCAAGAAGAAATGATAGAAGATACTTTGTCTGCGTATAATTTATATACAAGGCTTACAAAAATACTTCCGAATGAAAATGCAGCCATGATAGAATATAAGCAACCTAGTGCCATGAATGATTATGTGATTATGAAAGCCATCCTTTTTCCTTACATCAACGTCTTATGGCTTGGAACAGTTATTATGATTTTTGGGATCTTCTTAAGTTTGTATAAGAGAATTAAAACAAAATAATTTGTTTAAGAAATATTTTATATATATTTACCTTGTGGAAAAGCATCTTTCAAACAGCCTAAGAGCGTCTACCACAAACAGTATTAACCGTTTATAGCGAATTACCTGCTTTGCATACAAAGCAGACAAAGACCAAAAAAAAACAAACTATTCAAAGACATGAAACGAATAATAATTACCGCACTTAGCACCTTCCTTGTATTTACTGCTGTCTTGTTTAATGCTTGTAAGCATGACCCATGCAAAGAAGTTAGTTGCGCTTTCGGCGGAACTTGTAAAGATGGTAATTGTTTATGTCAAGTTGGATATGAAGGCGAACATTGTGAAACCATTACCCGTGCTAAGTTTGAAGGCATATGGAACGTGAATGAAGACGGTACGCTTTCTTCACCGGCACAATTTACAGCCAGTATAGAAAATGGCCCGTCTATTAATCAAGTAGCTATTAAAAATTTACAAAATACATTTACTGAAACTATTATTGGTATCGCTTATAAAGATACATTGACCATTCCATTACAAACATTGTCTGATGGTCGTAAGGTCGAAGGTTGGGCAACGATTGTTGATACCAATCCGTTGAATCAACATTATTACCAACATGCTGTTATGACCGTTTATTATAAAGTAACCAGCAGTGACGGATTACAAGTAAATGAATATGGTAGTGGTGGAGCAGGCGCTTCACTTTGGGCGAAATAGCTTTGTTTACTGTTCGCAGTTAGCTATTAATTGATCGCCAAATGAAAGATTATCACAAGTGATTATTTTCTGAACCTTTATTAATTTCAAATAATTTAATATTCCGTAAATTCTGTGATAAGTCAGAATAGAACAGCTCCCGGCTAATTACTAATCAGTATTTTTGTCCAATCTATTTTCGTCCTTTCATCAAGCAATATTGAATCAGCTTTCATACATACTATTTCATTGCTTATTGTGTTGCTCGTATCAAGTGTTTGGCATAAGCGATTTCTTTCATTATTATAATTCACCGAATCTTGAACCAATAAAATACGATCCCAACCGAATCTGAAGATGGGTTTATAAACCGGAGGAACCTCTTTAATGTCATTGCCGCGAACATAATAATAAGCATATTCATTCGCATCATTTACCTCTTCCATCAAGCTCATTTTTTTTATACTTGTATCTAGGTTGTGCTGATTATAATACCGAATAGATGAAGAAAAATACCAGGTCAAAGCCACGTTTCTGTTCCCGTTTATAGGATGATCATTGATATAATAAGCCACTTGTTTTGAGTTTTCATCAAACCACCATTCACGTACAAAGTTGAGATTTGATTTATAAAAAAAATGAAAAATACTGATGCAGGTAATTACAATTGCAAGCACCTGAATGAAGACCAGTTTTAGTTTATAAAAATAATTCATCACTAAAACCAGAAGAGCAATCACAAGTGGAAAATAGAGGCAAGCTTTTCGCCCTTCCATATACATCATATGCAGCAAGTTTCGTTGAATCACAGTTGCCAATACAATGGCAAGAATTAAGGTGGTGATAAACAATAAATTTCTATCCTCTATGTTAATTACACCTTTTAGGCGAATCAATTTTAAACAAATCCAAAAAGCAATGGTAACCAATAAAATCAACACGATTTGTCCAATAACCGCTTGAGTAAAATGATTGCTGTATAAAAAATCCTTCATGAATGTATGTTCAGAATCGAACCAACCATTGGCACCCCATCTGAATTCATCTTGTGTTCTTAAAATTGAAATCGGCCTGTAACTTAAAGCAAATAGTACAATCGAAATCAAAAAGGGAAACTTGTTTTTAGACCAACATTTTTTTAAAAATAATTCCCAATCATTTAGCTCAAAGTAAATCAACAAATTATAAACCGCCCATAAAGGAACATAAAAATTTAACCATGTAAAATTCGAATAGACAGCCAACGCCGCAAAGAAGAACCCGAAGAATACATAGCGGTCTTTGTCGAATCTAAAATATACTATCATCATAGAAATGCTGAACAACTCAAACGCATTAGCCAATCCATATCCTCTTGTCAGTGAAAAAAAATCAAGGATAAATAAAAGCGAATTAAACATCACTAAGGCCGCTATACGAATCAGGTTATCTTTTGAACTCTGCCATGCAATAATATATGAACCGGCAAAATAAAAAATGTAACTCAATACGTTTGGTAAACGTAGTGCCCATTCTGATGTGCCAAATATAGTAGCACTTAATTTCATAAGAATAGAGTTCAAAACATGATTATTTGCCGATTGGAATGATTGTTTCGAAAACATCACATGCCAATAAGAAGGCGGCAATACCATCGTTGTTCCGCATTCATCAAAGGTCATAGACAAATGAATGGCTCTGTAAATCACATAAGAAAAAACTGATATACCAACTACCAGAGCGAGGCAATAATAAAGCCGGTTCGGAAAATTAAACATTCAGTAAGATTGAATTAATCTCCATCTCAAAATTATAATTAATAATTCAACAACTCCTCAATCACCCCTTCCACTTTTTCTACATTGGGAAGCATCGCCTGTTCTAAAATTACATTCATAGGTACTGCCGGCAAATCCATCGCACCAAAGGTTTTCACAGGTGCATCTAACTGATAAAAACAGTGTTGCGAAATTCGACAAGCAACTGCTTCAGCAAATGAGTTACGCAATTGTTCTTCGGTAAGTACCAAGCATTTCCCATGTTTTTTTACAGTAGCAAAAATCAATTCTTCATCTAATGGATAGATGGTTCTAATATCAATGACTTCTACACAACCCACAAATTTCTGCGCTGCATTCTTAGCCCAATATACACCCATGCCATAGGTGATAATGCAAATACTATTTCCGTTTTCTAGTTGTTCTTCAGTGGCCTGCAAAACAGAAAGCCCTTTACCTAACGGCAAGATATAATCTTTATCTGGCTCAATTGTTTTCGCTTCTTCAGTACCCGGCACTTTGCTCCAATACAAACCTTTATGCTCGAGCACCACTACAGGATTCGGATCGTAATACGCTGCCTTCAATAAGCCTTTCAAATCAGCGGCATTCGAAGGATAGCATACTTTAATTCCTTTTATATTTGCTAAAATAGATTCTACACTCCCGCTATGATACGGACCTCCACCACCATAGGCACCAATGGGTACACGCAACACCATGCTCACCGGAAATTTACCGCAACTCAAATAGCATGATTTTGAAATCTCTGTCACCAATTGATTAATACCCGGATAAATATAATCGGCAAATTGAACTTCTACAAAGGGCTTGATACCAACAGCACTTAAGCCAATGGTACTTCCAATAATATAGGCCTCTTGTATAGCTGTATTAAACACTCGGTCATCACCAAATTTATCAGCCAATGTTGCGGCTTCGCGAAATACACCACCGAGTCGCTTGCCTACATCTTGCCCAAAGAAAATACACTCCGGATGGATGCGCATAATTTCTTCAATCGCATGCAAGGCCGCATCTACCATCACTACTTTTTCTCCATTGATTGGTGTACGTACTCCTCTCTCTTCTGTAACCGACGTATCGGCAAAAACATACTTTGCAACTGAAGACGCATCAGGCTCAGGAGAGGCATCTGCTTCTGCGAACTCTCTTAATACAAATTCCTTT
>JANNYV010000216.1:0-2466 GCA_031410275.1 Bacteroidota bacterium | reverse complement strand
TGCATCGAATTTAAAACAAAGAAATCGTTCATACATTTGTACCACTCCATGATCTATGTGTCACATCAACAAAAAATGATCTCTGTGCATTTACATCTGTTACAACTGATACTGATATATTGGGCATTGCCACTGTAATACCATCTCGCGATACGATTACCGCATTGCCTCGGTACAATAAAAACCAAATTTCCAACTTTGTTGAGAACGATCTTGCTCAGGCTTTGCGTCTTCATTCTTCCAATGAATTGATTGCGAAAGCCAATTCCATCGTTCACTTGATTGATTACAAATTTCATGACGAAGCTACCACGAAACAATCCTTGCTTGATTCGCACAATTTTCTGATGAATAATAATCGGTCTAACATCCCACGCATATCACCAATACCGTCTGCTTTAATACATAGACAAATAGCCAATAATAAAATTGGATTTGATTTTTTAACGGATGTTGAACTAACGTCATTTTTAACTAAAATTATGACTATGATTGATAAATCTTATCAAGTTACCGATCTTTCTGAAACGCTTAGTATTTTCAACGAACTTATTGTCGGCCAATCTATTTATATCCTTCGTTCCTGTTCTAATCATCTCCAGCATATTCCATCTGGTTCACCATGTCTTATTGTATCTACATCATTCTTGCGTCCCTTAATTGAACACAATAGCGCATTCATCATTTATCGACTTATACAATTACCGGGAATTATTAATGGTAAACAATTTATATATTCCAATACGGCTGAGGCAATCGGTATCAACCAAGCTGATCAAACTGCAATATTATGGGAAAAATTTCCAAAGAGGAATGAGTGTTTATTTTCTGTTTTTGTCTATTGTCAAAAGAAGCCACCATTTATTCGATTATCCAGTTCACTTTGTTTGTCAGAACTAATTAGACATGACGTACCCCACGTTACTTCTTGCCAGGTAACACGCTCTCGAAAAATGTACACGGACATTATAAACATTGACAAGGATATTTGGCTTTTTTCTAACAAAGAACCGTTCTATTGTCATCTTCAAACAAACGAGGGCGATTTTAACAGCATTATTACGATCACTGAACCGTCGATCGTACGTTTGCCTTGTGGAAATACCATGAAGTGCTCCAACATCGAATTGACTTCATCTACTTGCACTAATCGTAATGTGTTAATCAAAGCAACAGCTGAAGGACAATATGAACAATTGACGACTATTCCGTGGCCAATCAAATATATGACAAAACAACTGGTACTCAATTATGAACGTGCAGCTAAAGATTCGTTGGAAAATATTCTTCATACTTTGCATAACGATGCATTCGATGCGATAACCTTCGCTAAAGAGTTTGCTACAATCATATTATCACTACTTTTTCTTTTCCTGTCATCATGGATTTTGTTATTCATTAGATGGATTAAGCTTATGGTTCTAAAGCGTATTGTTAACCTTGAGAGTAATGTAGATGATCTTGTACATGTAATAGTTAAAAAATAAAAACAATTATTTAACGTGTCAATAAATCTCTTCAATACTTCTTACAACATACTAACACTTTAACATTTTAGACTTCAAGCTTATTTTTGGTCGATGATCACTCTCCCGCTTGAAAATATCAGCAAGATATACTAGGGAAAACCAAGTATTTGGGGCCAAAACCCCAGTTTTTGCCCGATGACCCCGCTTTTAAATATCACTATTCGACTCAGAATTTAATTCTGCATCCAGTCCAACCATTTTCAGAACCAGCCCAAGTGAAATAGCGACTGTTGACAAGATATATTAGTAAAATAGGGCAAAAACCTAGTATTTGGGGCCAAAACCCCATTTTTTGCCCGATGACCCCCATTTTAAATATCACCATTCGATTCAGAATTTAATTCTGCATCCAGCCCAACCACTTTTAGAACCAGCCCAAATACTATAACGAATATTAGCAAGATATACTATGAAAAACCCAGTATTTGGGGCCAAAACCCTATTTTTTGCCCGATGACTCCCATTTTAAATGTCACCATTCGATTCAGAATTTAATTCTGCACCCAGCCCAACCATTTTCAGAACCAGCACAAGTGAAATAGCGAATGTTGACAAGATACATTAGTAACATAGGGCAAAAAACCTAGTATTTGGGGCCAAAACCCCAGGTTTTGCCCGATGACCCCCCTTTTAAATATCACTATTCGATTCAGAATTTAATTCTGCATCCAGCCCAACCACTTTTAGAACCAGCCCAAATACTATAATGAATATTAGCAAGAAATACTGGAATCCGCTGCTAACTTTCCTTACGCGAGAAATAAAGGTTAAATTCCTTTCTTTTCATATTGAACTGTAAGGTTTTCATTGTGTTCCTGGTTTTAATCATCGTTTCAAACAATGGTCAATTGATAATGAAAAAGAACATCGATCACGTGGTGGTCTTGTCAATGTTCCAGATGATGATCCTATTCGAAATGAAATAAAACAAATTCAT
>JANNYV010000215.1:0-24535 GCA_031410275.1 Bacteroidota bacterium | reverse complement strand
TATCATTTTTGATGGTGTCTTTTTTTTCCATATCGAGCAAATGTCCTAGACTGTCTGTAAAGTATGGCTCATGTGGTAGTAATAAATGTGTGTATGTAAATTGGGGAGCCCTACTTTTTTCTTTCGCAATACAAATGGTTGAGGTAATCAATTCATTGTTTTGATGATAAGTATGCAACACATACTTATTATAAAAATAATTCATTCTGTATTTGCCGACACATAATTTCCACAGCAAATCATGTTTTACGGTATTGTGTAAAAGGGATGAATGAAGTAACTCGGCGGATTTTTTCCAACCTGAAAATGTGGCCTTGGTATTTGTATGTTTAAGATCAAAGATTGAAAGATTATTTAATTGATAACCAAAGTCGGAAAATTTTTTGGTCAAAATGTTGTGTTCAATTTGCTGAAATGATTTTAAGTAAAATGAATATTGATTCAAGGGCGACAATGACTTTAAGTTGAGATATTGTATATTTAAAATAGAATTGACCGAAGCCGCTGTCAAACTGTAATTGCTTTGAAATGTATCAGCCACATAAAAGCCTTTCTGCCGTAAGAAATTTATGAACGCAGCATTATCATCATGAAAATATTGTTTCAATGAATTTGTACCTGCATATTCATCTAACAAAATAAAATAGATATTAGGTTCATGCGTTGTATTAAATGAGGTGTTGCTTATTTCAGAAATAGATTCCGTTTGAACATGAAATATTGTTTTTGCCGCTAGTATTATTTGTGTAAATGTCAGCACGAACATCAGCACATTGCAATATTGAAAAACAACGATACATACATTTTCGTTTCGTTTAAGGTATTGAAGCAAGGATATAATGACGACAATAAAAGCAGGAAGAATTATTTTATAGGAAGAAAGAAAAGGAAGATGAGATGCCAGCCCTGTTTTTAGGATGCCGAAAAAGGAGTAGAAGAATAGCATGATAAACAAACACACAAAAGCGGCATGTGTATTGCGTTTAGATAAGAGACGAGTGAATACTTGCAATACGATTATTATAAGCGTGAAGATTGAAAAAGAAAGAAGTATTTCATGTAGTGAAAGGTACTGACCATATGTTGTGTAACCGAATAGGTAAAAGAAAACGGGAAGCAGATAAAGGAAATAAGGAGTATGATTTAATTTTTTCATCCTTTCCGTTTGAGTAAAAAGAGTATTCTATATGTGTTTGTGATTTTTGTTTCCTTTTGTATATCATAAAAATCAGCAATGACAGTTTTAAAATGTTGAAGATTATAACTATCAAAAATATCTTTTCTGTTTGCTAAAAGTTGTTGCACTTTCGGATCTTCTTTCTCTACAAATTCTATAATTAAATAAGGGCTTAGTGAATGTAGAAAGGAAATTATTTTTTCTAAGGGAAGATTATTGGCTATGGCTAAATGATGAATTAACGCAAGAGATAAGGTTACATCGGCATTGATTCGTTTAAACAAGGCAGGTCGCTCATCATTGTTCCAACCCAAATCAGGCGAAGGGTTTGTAAGATTGCAAATGAGGGGTAAAATATTTTGAACAGATTCTTGTTTACATTGTCGGTATAATTTTTCAATACAATTTCTGTCTTCATCTAAGGCAATGATTTGTTTGGACGTGTTCTTATACAGCAATGAAAATTCACCGTCATTCGCTCCTAAATCAAGCAATGTTTGAAATGGGATGAGTTCCAGGTAAGAGTTGACAATAGTTTTCTTATCTTGTAAATAGCCCTGACTTAAAATAGTTTCGTTATAATAATTATCCCAAATAGTTTTAGCTTTTTTTAATTCAAGAGAAGAGACAAAACTTTTCAAACCTTCTAATAAAGTAAACAGCTTTTGTTTTGAAAAATATTGTTTTGTATTCCCATTGTTATGAGTGGGCTTACTTGCTATTCTGTTCTGAAGAAAAATATGCAAATACACATGCATATTAAATCTTGCTTTCAATGGTAACATACTTTTGCACACTTCTAATGGAATTCCATTTGGATAGGCAAGCATTAATTTATTTAATGAAGCATTGCAATATTTCATTAATACCAATGGCGCAATAAAGTGCTCACAAAATTGACGATAAGCAATCCAACTTTCATTATCCTGATAGGTTTCAAATGACAAGGTGTCAATTAAAATAGGGGCTCCATTTAAGAATTGAATATTAAACGTGTTTGCATCTTTGAGCATCATTCCAAATTTCATTCCTTCAAGAGCATTGTTGAGTGTGCATAATGCGGCCTCTTTCAACATTGAAAAACTCCACTCGTACGCATAGCTGATAACAGGTATTTGTGTTGGATAAAGAATTCGCACAACATCATTTTCTAAGGGTATCGTCTCAGTTTCCTGGTGCGCAATAAGTAATTTTTTATGAACAAGGCTATCATACAATCCGCTTTGCATAAGTTGAGCATATTCTTTTTCATATGCCTGACTGACTGCTCTGTAATATTCTCCTTCATACAAAAATACATACCCGCTGTTGTCTTTGTAAGAAGATGAAACGATGTCTGGATTTCGATGTCCGATGTTCGATGGATTTGACTCCAATTTGTTTTTTGTTTTTTGGAATTTTATAAAGTAGTCATTTCATCGTTGTCGCTTTCTTTCTTTCCGGTAAAAAAAGATTTTATTTTATACCAACCATTTTTTATAAAAAACAAAGCCCCCAACGCTCCCGCGACTATCATCTGAATGACCATACTACTGCTTCCCGGATCTATGTATAAGAGGTGCGTCATAATTTCGTTTGTTAAAGAGTTAAAGAGTTAAGGCGTTAGAGTGTTAGGGAGTTAAATCGGCAATGATAAACATGTACTCTCAACTTACAACTCTCAACTATTTATTACCCTATTGCTGCCTCATACCGACTCTCGACCTCTGCCCAATTCACTACATTCCAAAATGCTGCCAAATAATCTGCACGTTTATTTTGATAATTTAAATAGTAGGCATGTTCCCATACATCTACACAAAGGATTGGTACGCCTTTGCAATCGGCAATGTCCATTGTTGGATTATCTTGATTGGGAGTCGAACAAATACAAAGCAATTTATCTTCTTGCACACATAGCCAAGCCCAACCACTTCCAAAGCGAGTCATACCGGCGTTTGCAAAGTCTGCTTTAAATTTTTCTAATCCACCTAATTCTTTTTCAATAGCTTCAGCTAATTTACCCGAAGGGTTTCCACCACCGGTTGGTGACATAAGAAGCCAAAAAAGCGAGTGATTGAAATGCCCGCCACCATTGTTTCTTACGGCAGGCGGTAAGGTTGATATGGAAGCCATCAATTCTTCGATGGTTTTGTTTTCATGCTCGGTACCTGCCAACGCTTTATTTAAATTGTCGACATAAGCTTGATGGTGTTTGCCATGATGAATTTCCATGGTGGCTTTGTCGATATGCGGAACGAGTGCATCATGTGCATACGGTAATTGTGGTAATGTAAATGCCATAGTAATTTTTTTAGAAGTCAAAGGTAGCGAATTTGGTGAATTAAAGTGAAGGACAATTAGGCAATAGCGAATAAGGCAATACAGAATTAGTTGGTAGTGGAAAGAGAATCGACAGCGTTCTCTGCAATATTCTGCCATGAATAAATTTCGTAGAATGCGCTATTGTCATTTTCAATTTTAAGCGTTGTCATGTCAAGAATTGCGTTGCAATAGGCTGACCAATCTTTATCGGCAACTATTTTTAACCGGCCTCCCGTGCATTCTTCTGTTACCCCTATAGCGCCATTTGCAGAGGATACACACTTTTTACCAAAGCCTAATGCTTCTATTAATTTTGTTTTAATACCGCCTCCATCTTGCAATGGATTTAAAAAAATATCACAACCTTTAAAATACAAATCAATATCATTGACAAAGCCACAATATGTTATATTTGCTTCACGATAATTGGTTAGCCCATTCATTTCGGGAGGAAGCCCTTTGCCACAAATCAGAATTTTATAGTTTAAATTGGTTTTTAATAACAGTGGGTTGATATTGTTTAAAATAAAATTCACAGCATCGAGATTGGGTTTGTAGCTAAGTGTACCGTTAAACAAAAGAATATGATCTGTTTCAGAAATAGAATAAAGTGTTTGCAATTCTTTTTTCGCCATTGCTAATTCACTGTTTGCTGTAAGTTTGCTCATGTCAACGCCATATGGAATGGTATGGCATTTTGTTTGCTTTAGTTTAAAATAAAGTTGTGCGTACTGTTTATCTTCATCTGTTTTAAACCAAACTATATCTGCTTGTTTGTAAGCAAGACGCTCATAATACCAAAGTATTTTCCACCACCATTTTCCAATACTTTTAAAACGCTCACTTTCTATATTATGTGAATGAACAATAATTTTGAAGGATGTAAAGAGTTGAAGTAAACAAATCAACCACGCATAATAAGGATGCTCAAATAAAAGATGTGTGCAATCATTTTCGGCGGCTATTTTTTTTATTTTGAAAAATAGAAAGGGATTAATATATCTCGTTTGTGCATCATCAATTTCATTTAGAATAGTATACTCTTCACTTGATTGATTTTTTTTTACTGTGAGACAGCTGAATGAAACCAGCCTTGAAAAATATTTATAAAACAACGCAATGCCTTTCTGACCGCCCATGACAGCCGGAAATATTTTATAAGGAACGATCGATAGTATTCGTATGGATGCTTTCTGGGAATTCACGGAGTAAAGATAAGTTGTTAGTTGAGAGTTACAAGTTGAGAAGAGGTTTGGTTCTTGGATAAAACCTCGAACATCGGATTCCGGACATCGAATCACCCTCTCACCTGATCAAAGTGATATCTCCCTTCTTAAATAGTTTTCCGCAACGGGTTTCTGTCCGGAGAAAATAGTAATAGGAAGCGGCAGGCGCCTTTTGATTTTTAAAATTCCCATCCCAGCAATCATTGGCATTATTTGATTCAAACACTCGTTGCCCCCATCGATTATAGATGGCAAAATAATAGTCTGTAAATCGCGCACTATTTAAAACTTTTAAGCAATCATTATTGCCATCTCCATTCGGCGAAAATGCATTGGGTATATAAATGGCGGCTTCATCATTATTATAAACATCTACAGATATAGAATCGGTAACAATGCACGAACCAACAGCACCAACGACGACAAAGGTAGTGGCTTGTGTGATAGTTGCATATGTAACTGCTGAATTTGGTGATGAAAGAAAACTAGCGGGTGTCCATGTATAGCTACTCGCACCTGAAGCAGAAAGTTGTATGGTATGAATATTACATTCTACATCACTGCTTTTAGATAAAGTCAAATGTGGTTCGCTCACAATTTGAATAAGTATATTCGCAGAACCTGTGCAACCTGAAGCATCTGATCCTGTAACAAAATAGGTTGTAGTGGTAGTTGGGAAAACGATAGGGTTAAAAATAGTTGTAGCAGTAATATTAATGTTTGGAGTCCAATTGTAAGCACTTGCTCCGGACGCAAATAGTTGCACGCTGTCGCCCAAGCAAAGCACAGGATTAGATGGTGAAATATTGATATTTAAATTGTTGATGACAGTCACTGTAACTACACTCGTATTTGTGCAACCATTCGCATTGCTACCGGTTACGGTATAGGTTGTTGTTGAAGCCGGCACAAATGAAACGCCATTGAATACGCCACCTGTCCATACATACGAAGTGGCACCGTTTGCAGTAAGTGTTGTTGCATTGCCCTCGCAAACCGTTGATGGTGTTGCGGTTGCTGTTACGGTAAATGAATTATTGATGACACTAATCACTGTCGAAAAGGTATCAATCTTTCCGGTATTACTAGTTACAATGAGTAAGACATTATAAGTGCCTGCAGTTAAATAATCGTGTGTTGGATTTATAATGTTTGAGGTATCTCCGTCGCCAAATATCCAATGCCAACTTGTAATGCTACAATTGATGGCAACAGATAAATCGGTGAACTGAATAATGGTAGAGTCGCATGGATTGTTGATAATGGAAGTATAATTTGCAGTGAGTGTGTCGGCAATTAAAGGATCATAACAGATAGTCAAATTTTGAAATAAGTTGGTAGTAGTCGTTAAGGGAATTGGATTATTTGTAAAAACAATATTTCCAATATTTGTAAATGCAAAGGAGCTGATAGCAACAGTGGGGTTTGCAAATACCAATGAAGTATCTACCATGATGCAATTGTTGTTTGAAATTAAATTGGTGTCTGATTTTAATGTAAACACATCAACATTTCCAATTTGTGCCGGATCATTTATAGAGAGTCCGCTGCATAAAATTTTACCACCGGCTACATTCAATGAATAAATTCCTTGGTCACCGGTATTCCCAATTTTCTTTGAATATAATAATGGGTTGGGCACTGCATTCAATGAAGACATTTTTGAAATGTCGGCCTCCGTCAATAAACCAATACCGGTGCCCGTGCTTGGCGAATAGGACGTATTAGCAGAATGCTGAACAGTGTAGAGCCTGTTATTATACATGTAAAAATAACTGTCATTCGAATAATTATTCCCGGGTTTTCGCATTTCTAAGCAAAGTGGATTAGAACCTGTTGTATCCAAGCGTAACACAGAATGAGTTTCTGAAACAGAATTGACATAATCGTTTGTAATGTAATGATTGATGTAAACATCATTGTTATATGATTGTATTTTGGTAAACCAATTGCAATTATTTCCCGGTATTAAAATGGAAGTACTTTCATAGGATTTACTCCAGATTAAATTTCCATTGGCTTCATTCACAGATACCAAGTAACCATCATAAAAACTTAAGCCTTGATAAAAGCCAATCACATAAATAGAATTATTAATAGCAGCGAGACTTTGAAATTGATTAGAGCCGGTATAGTCATAATTTTTAATCCAGTTTGTTGCGCCGGTTGTATTATTTAAATCAACAATCAAACCGCTATTTAAACCGGGTGTAAAATCATAGGAGCCGGTAGCAACAATATGATGATTTACCGGAGCTTCAATCACATCATAAAGCACTTCGCCCGGACCTGTATTATTAAATTGTTTTTCCCAAATAACAGCACCCGCCTGATTAAATTTTGTAACAATCGCAATATTACCATTATAAAAACTGCTTGCATTCACGCTACCAACAGCCACATAATTACTGTCGTATGTTTGAATGACTGCATAATATTTATCGGTATTGAGAGTAGAGACTTCTTTTTCCCAAACCACATTTCCGGAAGAGTCGGTTAAATAAATAAGGCAATCAGTATTTGTTGAACTCGCGGGAGAAAATGTGTAGCCAACCGAAATCGAACCTTTCAAAAAAGTTAATTTAGAATCCAACACAATTTCGGATCGGGCGGCCGTGCCGTAATATTTCTCTGTTATCTGTGAAAATGCATTCTGAAAAAATAAACAGAAAGCAATGATAGTAACGACTTGCTTCATATAAAAAAAGTTACAACAAATGTAGTGTTTTAATTGGGAATAACGGGCTTCATATGAGCGACAATCTCCTCAGCAATCTTCTTTGAAAAGATACCTGCACCTTCATTGTTTAAATGCAATTCATCATAAAACAAATCAGGGTTTTTTACAAATGTTGAATCAGCAGAGAAGTTTAAAACACTGCAGTTATAAGATGAAGCAATTTTCATAAACTCATCAACAAGTATTTTTTCCGGTTGATATTGATAATAAAAGGGAGAGAAACAAATAACAGCTTTCACACCATGTTCATTACACAATTGAAGACTTTGTTTTAAAAGGGTAAACGAATTTGTATCAAGTCCTTTTTCAACCGGAGTGAATGTAAAAAGTTGTTGATGATAATTGGCCGTGTCAATTTTTCCTGAAAGAGGTTCATAACCTTTGATTTGCGCATGCCCCATATGCGTATACGTATTTTGAAAAATAGATCCCGCTAATGAATTATATGCATACGATTTAATGAGCTTACTTTTCCAAACTTCTTCTTGACTTATTGCGCTGATATCGGCATACAAACCTTTGTGTTGATTTGCAAATGGTAATAGCACACTTGTTTGCACATCAAAATATTTTTTGTTATGCTGGTTGTCATTGATATAGGCATACGGAATAATGTCGAGAATAATATATTTCGGTCGATGCCTTTTAAGGAGTTCTGCAATGATAGCTTTTGTATAATGAATACCCATATTATCACGACCTCCATTAAATGTTTTCAAGCCCGTATACTGTTCAATACTATCTGAGATATAATGATGCGATGCCCGTGATGAACCTAGAATAATAATATCGGCTGTGGTCGAATCAAGAGTTTGTATGGTAATATAATCATCGCCATGATGCTGTTTGTAAAGGAAATGCTCTAAGACGCTCCCGATAATTCTATCAGCGACAACAAGAATAATAAGCAGCAGGACAATATGTTTGAACAGTTTCAGCATGAAGTTTAAAATTGAAAATAAATAAATTGTCCGCCGTTAAATACACCAATACAAAGCATGGTAAGAATTAGCAATACATAACCCGACCATCTGGCCAATTTGTTTTTGTTGTATAGCAAGGAATATTTATTGTTTAATTTTTCAGTATTGTATTCAGCAAGAAATAAAAATAGAATTAATAAAAAGCTGTATACTAAAAAAGCGGCATTGCCAATGTATAAGGAGCCGGGTTTTAAGGTATATATATTTTTTAAAATTTGTTTGGCTGCCTGAAAATTTGACGCACGGAAAAAGACCCAAGCTATCGCTACTAAAACAAAGTTGAGAAACCAACGAATTATTCTTGGAATTTTTATGGTTGGGAAAAACTTATCAATTAAAATTTCCATCATTAAATAAAACCCATGCAAGGCACCCCAAATAATGAAAGTCCAGTTAGCACCATGCCACAAGCCACTTACCAAAAAGACGAAAAACAGGTTAAACATATTTCTGTAAGCGCTTACCCTGTTTCCACCCAAAGGAATATATAAATAATCTCTAAACCAAGTCGACAATGAAATATGCCAACGCGACCAAAACTCACGAATAGAAAAAGAGAAATAGGGTCTGCGGAAATTCGTCATCAAATCGATACCTAATACTTTAGCGCAACCAATAGCGATACTTGAGTAACCTGAGAAATCGCAATAAATTTGAAAGGTGAAAAAGAGTGTCGCAACAAGACTTGTGATTGCAGAATGATGTTCGGGTGCATTGTACACAATATCAACATAAATAGAAAGACGGTCAGCAATGACAATTTTTACAAACATGCCCCATAGAATATATTTTAGCCCCAGCACCATGCTATCGTAATTAAATGTCACCTTTTCTCTTAGTTGATGCAAAATATTTTGGGGTCGTTCAATGGGGCCCGCTATTAACTGTGGATAATACATGACATACAAAGCGTAAATACCAAAATGTTTTTCAGCCTTTTGTTTGCCTCTGTACACTTCTATTGTATAACTCATGGCCTGAAAAGTATGAAACGATAATCCAATTGGGAGCAATATACTGAGCATTGGAATTTCATTTTTTATGTGAAAAATACCAAGCAAATCAGAAATATTATCGTTGATAAAATTATAGTATTTAAATACAGCCAATACACCCACATTGGCGACTATACTGGCAACAAGAAATATTTTTTTTCGTTTGGGGTCAATGGTGTTTTCTAAAAATAGGCCGGCAAAATAATCAACCACTATCGTTCCGGCGAGAATAAGAATATATATGGGTTTAAACACCATGTAGAAATAACAACTAATAGCCAACAAAAACGCCCATCTATATTTATGCGGCAATGCATAATACAACACTGTAGTGATGATAAAGAAAATGATAAAATGAACAGAATTGAAAATCATGTGCGCGTCGGCTTCGGATAATTCGTTCAAATATAATAGAAATCTTTTTTGTAGAAATGGCTTATAGGTTTTATCTGCATTCAGAACCTAAACATGTTTGATTAATTCATAATTAAATATAACCTTTGCATGTGTCGTATTTAAAAAACATTTCATATTATTTTTCATTAGTCAAGTTTAGTCATACCATTTTTGCCATGCCCTTTGCGTTGATAGGGTTTACGTTGGCTGTTACAAAGACCGAGCATCGATTTGAATGGAGAGTGTTGTTGCTTGTTGTTCTTTGTATGGTATTCGCAAGAAATTCAGCAATGGCATTCAACAGATATATTGATGAAAAGTTTGACAAGCTAAACCCGCGAACCGCTGTACGGGAAATTCCATCAGGTATTATTCCAAAGAAAAAGGCATTGCTCTTTGTGATATTGAATTGTGTCTTTTTTGTGATAACAACATACTTCATCAATCAGATTTGTTTTTACTTATCGCCTGTTGCGTTATTTGTGGTATTGTTTTACAGCTATACAAAACGCTTTACACCATTGTGTCATTTGGTCTTAGGTGTTGGTTTATCATTGGCTCCGATTGGCGCTTATCTTGCTGTTACAGGAGTTTTTAATTTATTGCCACTCTTGTTTTCGTTAGTGGTATTGACATGGGTTTCAGGCTTTGATATTTTGTATGCGTTACAAGATGAAGAGTTTGATAAACAACATCATTTAAAATCGATCCCGGTTTTATTGGGCAGAAAAAATTCAATGCATGTATCAACCTTGCTACATTTAGTGACTGCTAATATTGTGATTTGTATCGAAGTCAACTATTTAAATAATATATTCTACATCATTGGAAGCGTAATTTTTATTGGACTTTTAATTTACCAACACACCTTAGTTAAACCGAATGATATCAGTAAAGTAAATTTGGCTTTCGGAACCACCAACGGAATTGCTAGTGCGATGTTCGCGGTGTTTGTAATTATCGGACTCATTATTTAAGTATTGCCCATTTTCAAATTTTCAAATTTCCTCATTTTCAAATTAATTCATGCCCCGACTCCTTGCTATTGATTACGGAAAAAAGCGAACTGGTATTGCCGTCAGTGATGCCTTAAAAATTATTGCCACCGGCTTAACAACTGTCAATACAAGCGAATTGATTTTATTTTTAAAAAATTACTTTGCTAAGGAAGAAGTGGAACTTGTTTTAATTGGGCTTCCCAAGTCCTTACGCAATGATGATACGCATGCAACCCCGCTTGTAGAAAAATTTATTGTATTATTTCAATTGACATTTCCTGCAATGCCGATTAAAACATTAGATGAACGATTTACCTCTAAGATGGCGTTTCAAACTATGATAGATAGCGGGCTAAAAAAGAAGGACAGGCAAAACAAAGCTTTGGTTGATGAAATTAGCGCCACGATATTATTGCAAGGGTATATGAGTTCGGTATAATTATGCGTTAAGGCGTTAGCGGGTTAAGATATTAATTGCCTATTGCTTGTTTACAGTTTGTTGCCTATTGCTAAATTGTATTTGAATTTCCTGACATCTAACATCCAACATCTAACATCTTGTATTTATATTTGCCCATATGATATTACCAATTGTTGCTTACGGACATCCAACTTTACGAAAGGTGGGAGTAGAGATTACAAAAGACTATCCCAATCTTACCGAGTTAATTACAAATATGTGGGAAACACTCTACAAATCTAACGGAGTAGGACTTGCAGCTCCACAAATAAACCATCCGATACGATTGTTTTTAGTTGACAGTGTGCAAATCATCGAAAATGCGGATGAAGAAGATAAGGATGATTATAAAAACGAAAAGCCAATTAAGCAGGTTTTTATAAATCCAACTATTATAGAATTAGACGGCGATGATTGGAAGTATAATGAGGGTTGTTTGAGTATTCCTAAAATAAGAGAAGATGTATTTCGACCTGAAGCAGTGAAGCTAAAGTATCAAGATGAAAATTTTGATCACCACACAAAAATATTTCACGGTATTACTGCAAGAATAATTCTTCATGAGTATGATCATATCGAAGGGAAACTTTTTATTGATCATCTAAAACCATTAAAGCGCAGATTACTGAAAGCAAAGCTCGATGATATAAGTAAAGGAAAGGTGAAGGTAAATTATAAGATGTTGTTTTCGAAATAAGCGCACATTCGTTTTACAGTATTATAATCTGAACTCGAAATGGTAGGACTATTGCAACGTTGCGTGCTCTTGCTGAGTGAGCGAGTTAACAGAAAAAGCCTTATTTTTGCGATAGAAAATTTATGTTATGAAGACGTCCACTTTAGAAACTCCGTTTACTCCACTTCAGGCAGAGATATTAAAAGTCTGCAATAAACGGGTAACCGACGAACAGTTGATTGAAATAAAGAATTTGATTGGAAAATATTTTATGAATAAGGCGGTGGAATCAGCGTCAAAGGCTGCTGAAGAAAAAGGGTATACTGATGAAACCTATAAGCAATGGCTTGAGGCAAATAGCGATAAGAAAGAAAAATAATGAAGGTTGTATTAGACACAAATGTCATTCTTTCAAGTATCTCATTAAATTCGCGGTTTAATAAAGTGATTTCAGCATTGATTGAGAATGAGTACACATTATATATTACAAATGAAATTGTATTGGAGTACACAGAAAAGTTAGAAGAGAGATTCAATGCAGAAACTTCGGATGCCTTTTTTGAAGCACTTGGAGCGCTAGTGAATGTAGTATTCATAGAAAGATTTTTTGAAAGCAGACTTATTGAAAATGATTTAGATGACAATAAATTTGTTGACTGTGCGTACGCAGGCAACGTGAATTATCTTGTAACAAATGACAAACATTTTGATAGAATAAAATCAATCGAATTTCCCAAATTAAATATTATAACTATCGATGAGTTTATTCAACTTTTAAAATAGGGTTAAGACAAATAATATAACCAAAGAAAGCCCAAGAACTTAATCTAAAAAACCCCGAATAAAAAGAAGATGCAACACGAAGCCATATCCGTCTTAGACATATTTAAAATAGGCATTGGCCCTAGCAGTTCACATACGCTGGGCCCATGGCGTGCAGCGTTACAATTTTTAGATACACTCAAAGAAAATAATCAATTAGATAGTGTTTCTGCATTGAGCGTTTTATTGTATGGCTCTTTAGCAAAAACCGGTAAGGGACATGGTACTGATATTGCAGTACTGTTGGGCCTTTGCGGCGAAGATCCTGTAACCTTTGATGTGTATCAAATTCAACCCCGTATCAATGATATTCGCGCCATGAAAAAATTGGTGTTGGCAGGTCGTCATGAAATCGATTTTATCATAGAAGAAGATATCGACTTCCTAATGGATGAAAGCCTTCCCTTTCACCCCAATGCATTAACATTTTTAGCGACCCTCAATACAGGTGAACAAATTGCACATACTTACTATTCTGTTGGTGGCGGCTTTGTTGTGAAAGAAGGAGAGTCGAATTTAAAAACTACTACTGTCGATTTACCCTTTCCTATTAATACTTCAGCCGACTTATTGCACTGGTGTATTAAAACTGGCTTATCTATTCCTGAAATTGTAATGGAAAATGAATTGGCTTGGCGAAGTGAAAAAGAAACAAAGGAAATCATTTTAAAAATTTGGCAGGTGATGCGAGAGTGCGTGTATAAAGGCGTGCATACAGATGGTGAATTGCCCGGAGGGTTAAATGTGATGCGAAGAGCGGCTGCATTAAACAAGAAATTAATTGGGAATAAATCCTATTCAAATTTTGATGAATGGATAGCTTGTATAAAAAGTGGGGGTATGCAATTTCAATATATTCTCGATTGGGTAAGTTGTTTTGCATTGGCAGTAAATGAAGAAAATGCTTCATTCAGCAGAGTGGTAACGGCTCCTACAAATGGAGCAGCCGGTGTAATACCTGCCGTGCTTCACTATTATCTTATCTTCTGTGGTAATGGTGAAATTGTTTTTGATGAAGAAAAAATTATCCGTTTTATGCTATGTGCTTCAGAAATTGGAAGTTTGTATAAAAAAGGCTCTACTATTTCAGCAGCTATGGGTGGTTGTCAGGCTGAGATAGGTGTGAGTAGTTCAATGGCAGCGGCAGCTTTATGCGAAGGGCTCGGTGGTACAACCAACCAAGTGATCATGGCAGCGGAGATAGCAATGGAACACCATCTGGGATTGACTTGTGATCCGGTTGGAGGGTTGGTACAAATACCTTGTATCGAACGCAATACCATGGGAGCAATTAAGGCCATAACGGCGGCACAATTAGCCTTGCAGGGAAACCCGTATAATGCCATTGTGAGTTTGGATGCGGTGATAAAAACTATGTGGCAAACTGCACAGGACATGAATCATAAATATAAGGAAACAAGTGATGGTGGTTTGGCTATTAATATTTCAGTGAGTTTGCCTGAGTGTTAGCAAATAGCTATTATGAAATAGTATCAGCAACTAACTCAAATAAAACTGAAAAACAACTTTTTATTATCACTTCATAAACTAAATTTGCCACTCTAAAAAAAATATAGATGAAATACAACGAACTCGTAGCGATATCAGGATTAAGCGGACTATTTCAATTGCTCTCAACAAAAAGTGATGGTGCAATTGTAAAAAATTTAGAAGACAATACAACCAAGTTTGTACCCGCACGTGCACATAATGTAACTCCATTAGACAGTATTGAAGTGTTTACAGAAGAAGATAATGTGCGTTTGTTTGAAGTATTTATGAATTTTAAAAAGAATGAAGAAGGCGCAGGTGAGTTTGATGTCACAAAAGCAGACAACAAAAAAATAAAGGAGCAATTCGGAAAACTGTTCCCTGCCTATGATAAGGCTCGTGTGTATGTGAGCGATATGAAGAAAATGATTAAATGGTTTGCTATTTTAAAAAACCTTGATTTGCTTCATGAAGAAGAAATTGCAGAATCCGAAGAAGCAGTTGAAGAAAAAGTTGCAGAATAAGGGTATCGGTTTTTATATGAATGAATTGCTAGGTCAATAAGTAACAAAACATCCCAATCCTTTGCATAATACTAAATAAAACATATTTTTACTTCCGTTAAATTTTTACCATGAACATCCCAGCAGAATTAAAGTACACAAGCGACCACGAATGGATACGCCTTGAAGGAAACATTGCCACTATTGGTATTACAGACTTTGCACAACGCGAGTTGGGCGATATCGTTTTTGTCGACATTAGTACGGTTGGTAAAGAGCTAAAGTCAGGTGACATTTTCGGAACGGTTGAGGCCGTGAAAACAGTATCTGATTTATTTCTGCCTATGGGAGGAACTATTACAGAAGTAAATCCCGGTTTAGAATCGGCACCGGAAGCTGTTAACTCTGATCCATATGGTGAAGGTTGGATGGTAAAAATGACCATCACCAATCTTGATGAAGCATCCGCACTTTTAGATGCGACAACTTATGCATCGCAAGTTCATTAGGCTTAATTTTATAAAGTGAAAAAAATACTTTCCTTTTTTATAAAGTATCGAAAGCTTACTTTTCTTTTGGCCATTTCTTGGACGATTCTTATTTTTATTGGCTGCTCAATGCCCGGTAAAAGTCTTCCTCATGTGGCTGTGTTTACTAGCTTCGATAAGTTTGTTCACTTCACTTTCTTTGCGGGCTTCTTTGTGCTTTGGTATTTATACTTTCCGCAATTAAAAAATAAGGCACTGTATTTAATATGGCTCTCCGCGTTTTATGGTTATGCCATTGAATTTTATCAACTCTATTTTGCGAATGGTCGTAGCTTTGATATTTTCGATGGAGTTGCAGACACTGTAGGTGCAGTTTGCGCCTGGTTGGTAATTAGGAAATTTATGCCGATGAATAAATAAATACCGGTAGACAATTTATTAAATCGCTTAATGTTTATTTTTTTATCATGGTTGAATGATAATCTCCTTTGTCTGTATTTAAAATAATTGAATAAAAACCGGCAGGTAAATACTGAATATCATAGGCATTATTTTGAAGAGGTAGTAGAGTAAAATTTTCACCCATCATATTGATGACCTTAGCGGTATTAATTTTTCCTGGGCATTGAATATTTATCTTATTTAATGCCGGGTTGGGATAAATACTAACTGTAGTTCGTTGCTCTATATTTGTAACAGCACTGGGTGTCTTGCTCAATCGGATGGCAGTAACACCTCTATCCGAACATAATACATCTGAAACAGCTAAAGCAATATCATCATTCGCTAAAATATCCATACCTGACCATGAGGCGCCATTCGCAAAATTTAAATTGGTTGCTGCAAGAAATATTCCCGAATAGGTATACTCACTCAAATGTAAATCTGTTGATGTTGCACTGCGAACTATTGGTTTACCGCTATTTAAATATTGGGTGGCATATACAACTTCTAAGGTTGGTTTTACAATATTCTGAACTAAAACACCTGCATTATTATAAATATTAGCAAAGCCTTTATAATGGTTTGTACTAATATCTTGTACATCTTGATTACCCCCAAGTATAATTTGACCAGTATTATCAACATCCATATCATTCAAAATTTCTTTTTCATTGGACGTGGCATTATACATCGTTTCCCAAATTTGATTCCCATTCAACGAATTTATTTTGGTAACTAATACATCACCTATATTATTACTTACTATGACTAAGGGGGCAATTGTTTCACCACCTGATATTAAATAGCCGTTGTAATCGATTCGTAGAATTTTATAGCGTTTATCATTTACATTCTTTGTCCATTGAAGATTTCCACTAGAATCTATTTTATGAATAAATGCTTTTCTGTAATAATTACCGGAAACAATACTATCTGTTGTATAGCTTACATAAAAATTTGAGTTATTATCGTTTGTGCCGGGTGTTCCTGTGTTTGAATAAGATGGCCAAGGAAATGATTGAGTCCATTTTGGGTTTAAACTCGAATCATAACAATCAACATGCAAAGTCCAGTTTGTCATCATATCATTTGTTAAATAAGTAGCTATGATATTTGTATTTGGTTGCACATATATTTCTTGTGAGCGAAAATTTGTTCCTGTATTTGATAAAACAACCTGATTTAAAATTGTACCATTTAAATTATACTTCGTAATGGCAACGGCTTCGGCAATACTGGAATTCAAATTGTTGCCATAGGTTGCAATGGCGTATATTCTGTCAGTAATAAATTTAAAATTCGCATTTGAACTTTGCAAATAAGCAGGAAGCGTCAAGGTATCTATCCAATCAACACCGCCTGATGTATTGAGGCAAGTAAGTATAGAAAATCGAAGTGATTCTCTGTCGAGCATCGTATATATTTTGCCTTGTATATCAAACTGAACATTGTTTTCATCAATCACCGTTAATGCTTGTCCGCTAAGCGGCGTATAATAATGTGAGTAGAGCGTATTGTATTGCGCAGAGGCTATGCTATTTAGTATAATGAATGCGGCAAGCAAAAATAGTTGTTTCATTTCTTTCTTTTTCTCAAGACGATACTGAGATGCAAGCGGTTGGAAATTGATTGAGGCTATTCATCGTTTTCATTTTTATAAATAGCCCTTCCAAGTTCCGTTTAATAGATGAAAGCTTTCCTACATACATTGAAATATTCATTTCATACAATGACTTTATTGAAATGAAAAGTGCTACGCAATTTTACATCGGTAACAGAAGGCATTTATTCAAATCAAATGAATTCTCTATCCGGACCAAACCAAATTTTTTAACCACTTAAATTTTTAATCATGAAAAAATTAATTACAATGCTCATGCTATTCGGATGCCTTACCATGAGTTCATTTATGACATCTCCATTTGCGACGATTGTCTCAGGCGTTCCACTTGACTATGCTTCTTATCAGGTGAAAATAACATATACCGGGGAGCAACTTAAAGCAGCACCAAGTCTTCTTCTCACGGGTAGCGGAAGGGTTGCAAATAAGGATGAATTTATTCCTTATCGAAGCGCTAACGTGCGTTACTCGAATGATGATGCAGGGGTATTTGAAATTTCGCTTTCAGGTACTACTATCAAGAAATTTGTCGATGCACTTGCCTTGAGACCGGAACTATGCACAAGCGGAGGACGAACCCAACCGGTTCTTTCATTGATGATAGAACGAAATGTTGCCCCCGCTGAAATTGTGTTTGAACATTTAGCCGATATGGTTGAAGCACATACCATTCTCAATTTGTTAGAAGGCGCAATTGCAACGGAGCCTTCTATTACAAAAACAAATGTCAGAAGATTTAGAAATTATACAATCGGCCATCATTAAACCATTAAAAATCAATTATCATGAAAACGAAAATATTCAATCAAATTTCAAAAGCATGTATCATTCTTATGTTGGCGGTCTTTTCGTCAAGTGCTTTTGCTACCACCATCGTCAGTACAAACGGTACCTGGACAATAACCCCTGATGGAAGAGGTATAAAAATATCTTTTAAGGCTGACTCTACACATGTCACTTGTGCTAAAATAGGCCTCATTCAAACTGTGAAAATAACTCTTTATGATGCGGCAGGAAATGGCACTGTTGTAAACCCTGCTGATCTTTCTCCTCACTTCGCCCACCTTGGTGATGATACCGTAGGCGGTACAGTGGTCGATCATCTTTGGTGTGAAAAGGACGGGGAGTATAACGGTGATGATAATCCGCAAGACAAACCAAATAAGCAAGGATCTTCGGGAGCAGGTGCTGCCACCACATCGAGTGATATGAAAGACTACCCCTATATTGGAAACGGAATATTACGTAAAGCAGGGAAGTCAAGAGTGGTTATGGAATTCGAGGTATGTGCTGTATGCATGACTCCACCGGTAACAACCTATGATTGTATAAAATGGAAATACGAACGCGATACCACTGCAAATGATGACGGTTCTTCTTCTCTTGTATCGGTTGCACCGGCTGCTGAAACACCGGCACATGCTGCAGCTGTTGCAAAATTTAGTACCAATCATACTGCTGCAGGCGTAGCAATTTGCCCCGAGGAACAAGCATTAATAAATTCATTTAGTAAATTATACGATTTATTAGGTCCATTATGGTTCAAAGCAAATCAACCATTTGAAGTAATCAGTGCAGGTGGCCGGGTTAAGAAAGGACCTGCTGCACCAACGTCTTCACTTCCTGTAGCACCTATTGGTACTGCGGTTGCGCCGACAGATTATGTTTTTGTGCCAAGTGGCGACCGTATTTGTTTGCGCCGAACTGGTATCATTCCCAGTACTGACCCACAGATTCCTTTCGTAGCTTCTTTTTCTGACCTCTATTTTGGTTCGCAAGAGAGTGTTGAAACAGGTGTTGCAAGCAGTTTTCAGCATACAGGTATTCGTGTAAAAAACTGTAGTGGAACCACCCTTTGTGCTGCAGCTCCTGTAAGTTCTACCAATACAATGGGACATGTTATGTTCACGGCAAAAATAAATAATACAACGCAGCAGGTTACATTTAAAAATAATTCATTAAGCACACATGCTATTACTTGCAAGGATGTGTTGCATAACTTAAGTGTCGCCACATTAAATCCGGGCGACTCATTGGTTTATTCTTTCCCGGGACAAGTTCCTAGTTGTGTTTCAACATTAAATTTGAAACTCTTTATACAGGGTTATATGAATGGCTCAGGCGGCAGTATGGGCCCTGTTTTATATAACCAAGGGCAAGAAGCAAAGGTTGGAGAATGTGATTCTATTGATGTACAGTTACGTGCACCTTATAGTCCTTTTCAGGTGATGCAAAGTACCCGCGCGGTTTTGCGTCAGGATGGAACAGCCTCTTGCACCTTTTCCCCAACGAACCAACAATACTTTATTGCTGTAAAGCATCGAAATGCTGTGGAAACTTGGTCTGCCAACCCAATACAATTACAATTAGGAACCGTATTGTACGATTTTTCGAACGCAGCATCCAAAGCTTTTGGTGCGAATCAAATTGCTGTAGCACCCGGCGTATGGGCTTTCTATTCCGGGGATATTTCACAAGATCAAAGCATCGATTTGTTAGATATGCCTATCTATGAAGCAGCAGTCAACTCGTTCACTTATGGCTATAGTCCAAGTGATTTGAATGGTGATGGGAGCGTTGATTTGCTGGACTATCCGCTGTTAGAGGCGAATATTAATAACTTTATTTTTAGTAATCAACCCAATTAGAATAACCACCAACTCAACCTTAAACACCATTCTGAATGCAGGATGGTGTTTTTTTATTGTGAAGTTGAATGTTAAAATGGAAAATTCAATTTCACCGTATTGAAATCCGATGTTATGAAATCGGTCGTGTCGATAGCACTTGTATTCCTTCTAACGGAAATTTGCTCTTCTTTTATTCACCTTATTTACTTCGCAAACATATTTTCTCATTGTAAAATATATTTTTCCGAAGCCAAAAACCACCTTTTAGGTTATCCACAAATCCTAACTACTCAAGATATTCCCTAGATACTAAATAATTTCCCTAGTTACTAAAAACCGCTTTTTTGGAAAGCCCCCTTGTTTTAGGTTTGTCATCAGAATTCAAAGTCAATGAAACAAAGTGTTGCCGGTTTCCGGACACCATTAAAACACCTTTAATTTTAAAGAACTTGAATTTCGAAACAATTTTATTTTTTAATAATCACTTAAATAAACTTTTTATGGCTATTCAATTACCAAATCCTATTGCAATTTCAGCAGCTCAGGATACTGCTACAAAAACTGCGGTTATGTCTGTAATGACAACTGCAAGCGCTATCGCCTCTATCGATTTAAACACTGAAACCAAACGTAGCCTTGTCACGGTAGACAATATTCGTTTCCCTTTTGTGCAACGTACTTTTCAAACGCATGTCAATAATTATCCCATGGCACTGCCTAGTTTTCTGACGCTAGCCGACGCAAAATCGAATTATGACACCATGGTAAAAATCAGAGACTACAAAGCAGGTCTTCTTAAAGCTTTGGAGGCTTGGGATGAAATAAGCATGGTTGCCGAAAATAATGCTTTCGAATATGTTCGACAAATGTATGCAAATGCTAAAAAGGCTCAAGAGGCGGGCACTGTACCGGGTATTCAAAGCTTTATTGATGATATTGCGCCATTATTCGAAAAAACACCTTCTGATACGCCAGCACCACCGGCACCTTAAATTATTTCTTGATTTGTTACTCATGAAAGGAAAATGATCTGCTGTAATGGTGGGTCATTTTTTGTTTTAAAGAGTTAGATATTCCTTTATGTTTATTGTATGTTGTACTTTATGTGTGAGGTATTGTATTATTTGTATCGAGTATTATGCTTTATATGTGATGTATTGTCTTATTTATGTCTAGTATTGTACTTTATATGTGAAGTATTGTATTGCTTATGTCTAGTATTTTACTTTATGTGTGAAGTATTGTATTGTTTATGTCTAGTATTGTGCTTTATATGTGAGATATTGTATTATTTATGTCTAGTATTGTGCTTTATGTGTGAGGTATTGTATTATATTTGTTTAAAAAAGTAGGAACTATGGAAATTATTCAAAAAGTAGAGGCTGAAGACATTCTTTTTCATACAAAGGGTAAAGAAAGCGCTATGAGCACTTGGATAAAGAAATTAGAAGTGGGAGAAATGCTCAGAATAAGCAAGGCTGATTGGAATCAGAAGCATGCCCCTTATAAGGTTGCGAATTATATAGCAAAGAAATCGACTAGGAAATTTAAATGTGGCAAGCAGCCTGGTTTTGATGGATGGGTGATTTTGAGGATTGGTTAATTTATCTTTTCATTGGATTTTAATCTAATGAGGTTGATTATGCCTAAGGCATTGGAGTACGAGGGAGTGGGATTCATTTCCTATATGTGTATTTCATTTTCATTGGATTAAAATTTAATCTAATGAGATTGTTAATGCCGATAGCATTGGGAGGTGGTGCGGGCGATTCATTTCATATCAATAGAATTTATAGTGTTGTTAGATACAAACCTGCTTATTCTTATTATATTTGCAGCCCCCAATTAATTTACTGTTTATATAACCCGAATAACCCTTTAACAAAGACAAAAATGTTTGAATTATATGATGTGATAGTGGTTGGTGCAGGTCATGCCGGTTGTGAGGCTGCCGCTGCTGCTGCAAATCTTGGCTCCAAAACATTATTGATTACGATGAATATGCAAACCATAGCACAAATGAGTTGCAATCCTGCTATGGGAGGAATTGCTAAAGGGCAAATTGTACGCGAAATAGATGCATTGGGTGGTTTTTCGGGAATAGTATCTGACAAATCGATGATACAATTCCGAATGCTAAACAAATCAAAGGGGCCGGCTATGTGGAGCCCCCGTACGCAAAATGATCGTCAATTATTCGCCACCACTTGGAGAGAAATACTAGAACATACACACAATTTAGATATTTGGCAAGATTCTGTGTCTGGACTAATTGTTTCACGTGGAACAATTGAAGGTGTGGTGACAAATCTTGGAATAGAAATAAGAGCAAAATCTGTTGTTTTGACAAATGGAACATTTTTAAATGGCGTTATTCATATTGGAGAGAAGAATTTTGGTGGCGGTAGAATAGGAGAGAGTAAGGCAACCGGAATAACAGAACAACTTTTAGAACTAGGTTTTGAAAGTGACAGATTAAAGACAGGAACACCTCCTCGACTAGATGGAAGAAGTTTAGACTATTCTAAAATGGAAATTCAGGATGGAGATGAAGATATTGTGGGGTTTTCTTATTTAAATACGGAGAAACCAAAGGAACAACGTTGTTGCTGGGTTACATATACAAATGATGCAGTGCATGAAATGCTAAAAACGGGTTTTGATCGTTCACCAATGTTTCAAGGGAGGATAGAAGGAACAGGTCCGAGATATTGTCCAAGCATTGAAGATAAAATAAACCGTTTTGCAGAAAGAGACCGGCATCAATTGTTTGTAGAGCCGGAAGGATGGAATACGGTGGAAATTTATTTAAATGGATTTTCTACCTCCTTACCGGAAGATGTACAATATAAGGCCTTGAAATTGATACCGGGTTTAGAAAATGTAAAAATGTTTCGCCCCGGATATGCAATTGAATATGATTATTTTCCACCAACTCAACTTCAGTATTCTTTAGAGACTAAATTAATCAAGAATCTTTATTTTGCCGGGCAAATAAATGGTACAACGGGTTATGAAGAAGCCGCTTGTCAGGGATTAATGGCCGGGATTAATGCACATTTGAGTGTAAAAGGCGAAAAACCATTTACTTTAAGCCGAAGTGAGGCTTATATTGGGGTATTAATTGACGATTTGATTAACAAAGGAACTGATGAGCCCTATCGAATGTTTACTTCACGGGCAGAATACAGAACCTTATTGCGACAAGATAATGCCGATGTGCGTTTAACAGAAAGGAGCTACAAACTCGGACTTGCTTCAGAAGAACGGATGCAGAAGGTAAGCGAGAAAATATTGAATTCCGAACGGATTATCAATGAAATGAAGAAAATATCGATTGAACCTTCACAAATCAATGCTTATTTTGAGTCGATTGGCACAGCGGCAACTATAGAAAAAATGAATTCAATAAAATTATTGCTTCGCCCTCAAGTTAGCTTGGCACAACTAGCAATTTACTCACCTGAATTGACACGCCTTATTCAAGATGTTTCACGTGAAACAATAGAGCAAGTAGAAATTCAATTGAAGTATGAAGCCTATATCGAAAAGGAAAAGGAGTTAGTGCAAAAATCAAACTCATTAGAGGAGTTGGTTATCCCTGAAGCCTTCGATTATCAGAAAATAAATTCGCTTTCAGCGGAAGCAAAACAAAAATTTATAAAAATAAAACCCCATACTTTAGGGCAAGCAAGCAGAATAAGTGGTGTCAATCCTACTGACATTCAGATACTTATGATTTACATGGGAAGATAATATATTTCAGAGGCTCTAAGCCTTGTTACAAAACATTTTCATTAATATTTATTTGGTATAACTTTTGTATTACACATAGGTTATGTGAATCGTGTAAGATAACATGATTCGAAACAAACAGATTTTTATGAACAAATATATTTTTCTATTTCTCCTTCTTTTAAGTAATGTACAAACAAGCTTTGGTATAGGAAAACCGGGCATTTCAGGTAATGTGTTTCAAACAGATTGCTTTGTCGAGAACAAAGGACAATTTGATATTTTTCAGAAGAAAATAGCGCAAGTCGATTATGCAATTTATAATTTAAATGACGAAATTTATTTTAGTAAATCAGGATTTGCTTTTCATATCACCCAACGAGAAAAACGTAAGCTTACCAAGGAGGAAAAACGGGAAGAAAAAGAAAATAAAGTTGAAGAAGAAGAGGAATTTGAAAACGGTCGATATAATTTTTACGAAGATTGGGTTTCTTTTAATTGGTTGCATTCAAATTTGAACGCTGAAGTATTATCAGAAAATAAAACGAAACATTATTTTACATACGGCGATAAACGATTTAATGCATTTGGGTACAAAAAAATAATGTACAAAAATTTGTATGATGGAATTGATGTGGAATATGTATTGCATCCGAAGGGAGGAATTGAGTATACATTGATAGTACATAAAAATGCGGATTTGAACGCGATTAAGTTTAGTTACACTTCAGCAGAAAAACTTACGTTAACATCAACCAAAGATGGGCTAAAGATTAAAACAAAAATTGCCAACCTGATTGAATCTAAGATAAATGCCTATTACGAAGACGGAACGAAACTCGACTT
>JANNYV010000214.1:0-3339 GCA_031410275.1 Bacteroidota bacterium | reverse complement strand
TTATAATTTTGGGATTCATTGTGCAAAAATAGCCGTTAAAAAAGGAATATAAAAGGTTTAATCCTATACCTTTGCGCCTAAATTAAAAACAGCTTCTTCATCATTTTTTTTGTTTTATTGCAGCTAAATGCATGTCAATCTGATACACAAAACCTTCTGTATCAAAAATGGAAAACGGTTTCATTGAAAAATTCGAAAATGGAAAATGAATTAATTGAAACACAAAAATATATAGATACCCTCGGACAAGATGACCCTGAGTTGCGCCAAAGTATTAACATCGACAGTGCCAAAATGATTTTACAAGAACAACTCGACCAATCGAAAGAGGAACAACAAATAGCAGAAGACAATACCATTATGGAGTTTTTATCGAATGGCGTAGTGTACACAACATCAACTACCGGAGTCGATTCTGCGATGTATACCATTGAAGATAATTTCATCAAAGTAGATGAAGCTAAACTCAAAGGACATGGCGAAACAATGACCTTTGAAATACTGAAACTAAATAAAGATACCCTAAACCTTCGAGTGATTGATTATGGTGATACGATTGTAGCGACGATGGTGCCTGTGAGATGATTTTATCGATGTCCGTGGTTCAATGTCCGATGTTCGGGAGATTTACCGGATTGATTGAGTTTCAACAAAAGCTAGTTAGAGGTGGCATTTCCGGACATCGAACATCGAACATCGAACCACGAACATCGAATCCTAAACCCTATCTTTGCCACAATGCAAGAAAAAATAAATATTCCTTTACTGTTACAGAATTTAAACATCAAGGAATTAAATGAAATGCAACAAGCTGTGATTGACGCAGTGGCTGCACATGACGAAGTAATTGTTTTATCAAATACAGGTTCAGGAAAAACCCTGGCCTTTCTACTGCCTATTCTTCAATTGTTAGACGCCGAGAGCAAAAACACACAGGCACTTGTGATGGTGCCTTCACGCGAATTGGCTTTGCAAATTGATGAAGTATTTCGCAAAATGGGAACATCTTACAAAGTTACTCTTTGCTATGGCGGACATAAGCGTGAGATCGAAGAAAATAATTTAATTGAAGCCCCTGCTTTAATTATCGGTACTGCCGGGCGATTAGCAGATCATATTCGCCGGCATAATTTTGAAGTAAATGATATTGAGACCTTAGTATTAGATGAATTTGATAAAAGCCTTGAATTAGGTTTTTTAGAAGAAATGGAATTCATTTTAAAATCATTGAAACATGTCCGAAAGAAAATTCTTACTTCCGCTACGCAGGCTTCTGAGTTTCCTGATTTTATTCAGTTGAAAAATCCGCATACCGTCAATTTTTTAACTGATGGCGAAGAGGCTGCCAATGCAGCTTTAGAAGTCATGGCATTGCATTCACCGGATAAAGATAAAATAGACACACTCTTCAATTTTCTTTGCTATGCAAATAACAGACCTTGTATTGTTTTTTGTAATCACAGAGAATCAGTTGAACGGGTGAGTATGTTGTTGGCCGAAAAAGGATTGCGCACATGTTACTATCATGGTGGCATGGAGCAACGCGAACGTGAAAGTGAATTGTGTATGTTTAAAAACGGCACCTCTAATATTCTCATCACCACCGATCTTGCATCACGTGGTTTAGACATTCCCGGCGTTCGTTATATTATTCATTATCATTTGCCTTTGAGTGAAGATGTGTTTACGCATCGCAATGGACGTACAGCTCGTATGCACGATTTTGGCACCGCCATTTTATTACTTTCAGAAGAAGAAAAAATTCCGGCTTATATCACTGATGCGGTGAATGAAATAAAAATTCCCGAAACAAATGAGGTACCTCTCAAAACACAATGGTCGACCTTGCATTTATCTGTTGGCAAAAAAGATAAAGTGAATAAAATTGATATTGTCGGGTTTCTTTCACAACGTGGTGAATTAAAAAAAGATGATATTGGTTTAATTGAAGTGAAAGATTTTTATGCCTTCGTAGCGGTCCGTAGAAGTAAAGCCGGCGAAACACTTCGCTTGGTACAAAATGAGAAAATAAAAAATAAAAAAGTAAAGATTGGTGTGGCGACTTCGATGGTGAGAATGCAGAATTAGGGAATACAGATGTCAGATGTTGGGAATCCAAATACAGATGTTAGATGTTGCCACTTGCGTGAGACTGAGACATGAGTAACGTGCACCGGCATCTCGTGCTGTCATACACGTAAATCTCATTGCCGTTCTTAATATGTAGCGTCAAGAATATGCGCTAGTGAATCATCAATAAATTCAACATAAGAATAGAAAATAATTTTGTTGGTGAAGAGAACACCAACAAAAGCAGTACCCTTTAGGCTTTCTCATCTTATTCATTCGTAGCCTCAACTCCATATCGTATGGCCGCTTCAAGTATATTCACGTTTATGTCTTTTAGCGTTTTAAACTTAATGCAATACCCGGTCACGCTTGCCTTGCCTAGTGTTTCCCCATACGTTTGAGCTAAGTATGTTTTATCTTCGATACCCATTATATAAACTGAGATTCCGGTAGTATTTGCACTCAACCCAATTTGATAAAATTCTCTACTTGTTCCATCAGCATATTTTATAGTGTAAAATCCATATCCTATATTAGGATTAGAAACAATTTTACCTTCATCGTTTTTCCCATCCAAAAACCATAGTTTACATTTTGGCAATACTTGAAGTATATGCTGATGCAATGCTTGCATATCACTACGTTTAGGCGCAGCTTGGCTATCGATATACTCTTTGATTTGTGCTTGTATGTTCATATAAATTATAAAATTAATGGTTGCTTATTTTGTTTTTTATTGGGGTTTGGATAAAGTCGTCAACAGCTTTTCAAGGTTATTCATTGACATTTTAAATCCTTCCGTGAAGCCCATTTCAATCATCTTCTCCATGCGTTCAAGCGATTCATTAAAAATTGTAATACTCACTTTTGTTGTTCCGTTTTGTTCGCTGAAAGTGTAATTCCAATCAGAACCCGGCAATTCAGGGTTTTCATCTTTGTCTGCAAAATTATTCGACATTTTGAAATTGGTTTTCGGACTAATGGACGTGTATTTCTGAATTGCCCAACGCTCTTGTCCTTCCGGACTTACCATCGCATAAAATCTTCGTCCGCCAACCATAAAATCCATAAATTTTGTTTTTGATGTCCAGGGTTTGGGTGCCACCCATTGGTCGAGGAGTTCTGCTTTTGTAAACGCATCCCATACCAATGAAAGGTCGGCATCAAATTCCCTGTTTATCAAAACTGTCTTCGTTGATTTATCAACTGCAAAATCAAATAGTAAATCGTTCATTTTTTTTGTTTTAAAGGTTATACCAAAAATTTAGT
>JANNYV010000213.1:0-3970 GCA_031410275.1 Bacteroidota bacterium | reverse complement strand
CCTTTATTGTAATTAAGTCTGTCCCACTTTCTAATAGGTGGGTGGCAAAGGAATGACGTAAAGCATGTATACTTCCCTTCTTCGTAATACCGGCTTTTAATTTAGCATTATCCATTATTTTGCCTACACTTCTTACACTGTATTGCACGCTATTGACACCTTCAAATAACCATACTTTTGGTTTGATCTTTTGTTCAATAAAATATTTCCGTAATATCTCCAACAATGTCTCACTCAGCATTATTTGCCTGTCCTTTTTGCCCTTAGCCGCACGCAAAGTAATTACCATTCGTTTACTGTCTATATCTGCAATTTTTAAATTCACTAATTCGCTTATTCTTAATCCACCGGCATAGGCAAGACATAAAACTGTTTTATGCTTTATGTTTTCAGTGCATTGTATGATAGCCTTTACTTCTTCTGCAGCAAATACTGTAGGAAGTTGCTCGGGTTTCTGCGCTCTTGGCAAGTCATATACTTCTCTGTCGTGTTTCAGCAATTTCTCATAAAAAAACTTGACCGAACTAATTAACTGATTCTGAGAAGTGGCACTCCATTTCATATCCTTCTTAAACGCAAGCAAAAACTCCATAATATCCTGCTTTGTTATGGTTGATGGCTTTTTCATGTTGAAATGATTTAGAAAATAAATAAACCAATTCCGGTAAACGTCAATGGTATTCTCACTATAATTTTGTAAACGTAATAAGTTGATGTATGCTTGAAGGGCATGACGATGAGTTTCAGGTAAATACTGATGTTGATTTTTCATGGTTGATTTATGTGTCACAAAGATAAAAGAATCTTTATTTTTGCTACACACTTTATTTTCTTTTCTTGGTACTCATTACGGGATTTTGAATTTGAATGATGATGAGAGAATTGGCTTGTTTTTTTGTTGCACTTGAAGACGTATTTCCTGTGCAGTATACCAACAAAGGCGTAAGTTTTGACTTAGTAAAAAAGCTGATGAAAGTTACCCTTGCTGAAAATCTAGCCCCGATAGTAGTGGAAATCCTCCCGCGGCTTTGAGCGGGAGATTGGAACGAATAGCGGGACCCATGCTGAACAATGATTGAAAGCCGGGCTTCAAAAAATAAAAGCGAATAGCGAATAGCGAATAGCGAAAAGCCAACAGCCAATAGCTAGCAGCAATCAACCAACAGCCTTTCATTATCATTTCTTGAAAAAAAATAAATTTTATTTCTAAATAAATTTGCTCCGTAAGAATATTTAAATACCTTTGCGCTCCCAAAATAATATAAGGGAAAGTTAATATGTCGCAACGAATCAGAATAAAATTAAAGTCTTACGATCACAATTTGGTAGATAAATCTGCCGAGAAAATCGCCAAAACAGTGCGTAGCACAGGAGCTGTTGTAACAGGTCCAATGCCTTTGCCAACAGACAAAAAAATATTCACTGTACTTCGTTCGCCGCATGTCAACAAAAAAGCACGTGAGCAATTCCAATTATGTACGCATAAGCGCTTGTTGGACATTTACACTTCGTCATCGAAAACAGTAGATGCTCTTTCTAAACTTGATTTACCATCAGGTGTGGAAGTAGAGATTAAAGCGTGATAAATTAATATAAGACAGATCATCGTCATCCTCGGGTAATACCAAGGCGCTGACTAAAAATAAAGAGAATGAAAGGAATTATAGGAAAGAAAGTTGGCATGACCAGCATCTTCGAAGCCAATGGCAAGCAAACTGCTTGTACTATCATTGAAGCAGGTCCTTGTGTTGTAACGCAAGTGAAAACTGAAGCGAATGACGGGTACAACTCTTTGCAAATAGCATTTGGTGATAAAAAAGAAAAGAATAGCACAAATGCTATGATTTCTCATTTTGCAAAAGCAGGTACTACACCTAAGTCTGTTGTGAAAGAAATGCGCAACTGTGAACTTCAAAAAGCGTTAGGCGAAACCATTACATGTGATATTTTCTCAGAAGGAGAAATGGTGAGTGTGATTGGAACCACCAAAGGTAAAGGGTTTCAGGGCGTTGTTCGTCGTCACGGATTTAGTGGAGTAGGAGAGGCAACACACGGTCAACATGATCGTTCAAGAGCACCGGGTTCTATTGGTGGTTCATCGTATCCTTCACGTGTATTTAAAGGAATGCGTATGGCCGGTCAAATGGGTGGTGATCAGGTGAAAGTAAAAGCATTAAAAGTATTAAAAATATTTCCGGAGAAAAACTACGTAATTGTAAGTGGTTCGGTTCCCGGTTGTAATGGTTCAATCGTATTAATTCAAAAGTAACATGCAGTTAGAAGTATTAAACATAAAAGGCGAAGCCACAGGACGCAAGGTAGATTTACCTGATGATATATTTGGTATTGAACCCAATGATCATCTGATTTATTTATCTGTCAAGCAGTATTTAGCTGCTCAACGTCATGGTAACAGTAAAGTAAAAACACGTGCTGAAGTACAAGGTGCTTCCCGTAAATTACACAAACAAAAAGGAACCGGTGGTGCTCGTAAAGGGAATCTTCGTAACCCATTGTATAAAGGTGGTGGTACGATCTTCGGACCAAAACCAAGATTCTACCATTTCAAATTGAACCGTAAGGTGAAAGATTTGGCAAAGATTTCGGCATTGGCTTACAAAGCAAAATCGAACAGCATTATGGTAGTTGAAGATATGAATCTTGAAACGCCAAAAACAAAAGAGTTTACAGCCATGTTGGCCGGATTAAACCTGAGCAATACGAAAACATTGTATATCCTTCCTGATTATAATGATAACGCATTTTTGAGCAGCCGAAATTTGACCCGTGTGAAAACCACTTTATTGAGTGATACAAACACCTACGATATTGTGCATGCAACAACTTTATTGTTTACAGAAGAAGCAGCAAAAATATTTTCACAAGAAGAAACTGAAACCGAAGAAACAGAAGCATTAGCCTAAGCTTTAAAATAACATAGAAATGAAACCGTCAGAAATAATAAAAAAACCAATTGTCACAGAAAAGATTAACAAGCAAACTGAAAAGTTTAACCGTTATTGCTTTGCTGTAGACAAGCGCGCTAACAAGTTAGAAATCAAGAAAGCAGTAGAAGATTTTTATAACGTTCGTGTGGATAGTGTGAACACATTAGTGGTACCGGCGAAAGCAAAAAGCCGTAATACAAAAGCTGGTGTATTATCAGGACGTAAGTCAGGATACAAGAAAGCAACAGTCACTGTTGCAGCAGGAGAAACAATAGATTTATACGCATTTTAATTTATAAACGAAAATGGCATTAAAAAAATATAAACCGGTCACCGCAGGAACTCGATGGAGAATAGGCAATGCATACGCTGAAATCACCACGAACCAACCTGAGAAATCATTACTCGAACCCGCTAAGAAAACGGGTGGTAGAAATGCACAAGGTCGTCGTTCGATGCGCTACATTGGTGGCGGACACAAACAAATGTATCGTAAGATTGATTTCAAACGAAACAAAAAGGATATTCCTTCTAAGGTTCATTCAATAGAATACGATCCGAATAGAACAGCCTTTATCGCGCTTTTGCATTATGCAGATGGTGAGAAACGTTATATCATTGCGCCGCAAGGTTTGACAGTAGGTATGACAGTTGTTAGCGGCGAAGGAGTTGCTCCTGAAGTTGGAAACTGTTTACCATTACGAAATATGCCTTTAGGTACTGTGGTTCATAATATTGAATTACAACCTGGTCAAGGTGGAGTAATGGCGAGAAGTGCAGGTGCTTCAGCTCAGTTGAATGCGAAAGAAGAAAAATATGCGGTTCTTAAAATGCCTTCGGGTGAATTAAGAAAAGTATTAATCTTGTGTAGCGCAACGGTAGGTTCTGTTTCAAATTCAGATCATGCGTTAGAAACAAAAGGTAAAGCAGGTGCGAACAGATGGTTAGGTATCAAACCAAGAAACAGAGGTGTGGCTATGAATCCGGTAGATCATCCGATGGGAGGTGGTGAAGGTCGTTCA
>JANNYV010000212.1:0-2886 GCA_031410275.1 Bacteroidota bacterium | reverse complement strand
GGAATTGAAAATGTTGATTTCGAGTGCAAAGACCTTGTTTAAAGGAAAGAAAATTTCTGTGGTATTTCAACCGCATTTATTTACACGCACAAGAGATTTTGTGGATGGATTTGCAGCGAGTTTAGATTTGGCTGACGAAGTGATCTTGCTTGATATTTATCCTGCAAGAGAATTGCCTTTGCCAGGTGTTAGTAGTGAAATTATTTTAAATCAAATGTCGCTCAATAACCGTCATATCCTTTCGAAAGAGGCTGTATTGAAGTGGGTAGAAGCCGCACAGTTAGAGGTATTGATTACAGCCGGTGCTGGTGATATTGATACATTGACAGAACCAATTAAACAACTCCTTTCAAAAAAATAATATGAACCCACGCATCAAAAAAATAGGACGCAATATTCTTTTTTTACTATCGATACCCGGTATCATAGGTGCTTTTGTATTTGCCAATACAAATAAGCAAGATGAAAAATTGACAGGTATACATGTGGCTATCGAGAATACTGAATTGAGTTTTGTAACAGAAGAAGATATCTTAGATTTAATCTCTTCAAAAGGTGTTGTGGTGAATCAATCTGTGATTAATGAAGTAAAAATAAATAAACTCGAAAACGTAATCAAAGAAAATGAGTGGGTGAAAGATGCAGAGATTTATATCACAGCAAATCATGCATTGAATGTAAATGTAAAACAAAAAACACCTTATGTGCGTATCAATCAAACAGACAGCATTGACTATGCCTATTATTTGGATGAACACGCAAATCCAATTGCGTTGTCCCAACAATATATTGCCAAAGTGCCGGTGGTAACAACTCCTCGTTTGGGGTATACGCTAAAAGATTTAAATGTGAAGAATGATTTGGTACAATTAGCAACCTATGTACAAGATGATCCATTTTGGAATACGATGATTACTCAAATTAATGTCGATAAAGAACATCATATTGAATTGATACCGGTTTTAGGAAATCATGTCATACTAATTGGTTCAGTTGAGGACTTAGATAGTAAAATGAAACGATTGTTGGCATTTTATCAAAACGGTATACAAACTATTGATTGGAATCGTTACAATGAAATTGATGTTCGCTTTGCGCATCAGGTTGTGGCGAGAAATACGGCTGTTGCAAAGTTGGTAGATAAAACATTGGAAAAGGAAATGCAAGACGCGAAGAATGAAAAGATGCAGCTAACAAAAGCAGAAATTCCAACATCAAAAACTCGCATGTCGACTTCGTCTAGCTTATCAAAACAAATTCCAAAAATGAAATCTACTAACACTCAACTTACAACTCTCAACTCTCAACTTTCAACTCATTAACCCGTAACCCCCTTAACCCGTAACAAAAGAACTCATTAACCCGTAACAATAAAATTCACTAACCCCTTAACAATAAAATAAAAATAAAATACATCATGCAAAAAGAAAACCCTGTCATCGTAGGACTCGATATCGGAACAACAAAAATCGTCGCCATCGCGGGACGTAAAAATGAATATGGTAAATTAGAAATCTTAGGTTTCGGAAAATCGGATAGCAGTGGTGTCAATCATGGCATGGTGCTCAATATTGAAGAATGTATCCGTTCGATTAATGTGGCTTTAGATAATTGTATGGCAAGTAATCCGAGTCTTAGCATTAAGGAAGTGTATGTGGGTATTGCCGGTCATCATATCAAAAGTATACAAACCCGCGGTGACCGGGTACTAGCCAATATTGAATAAGAAATTCGTAAGGAAGATATTGATGCATTGATTAAAGATCAGTACAAAACATTCCTACCCGCCGGTGATCAAATCATCGATATTATTCCGCAGGAATTTACGGTAGATACCATTACAGATTTAATGATGAAAGAAGTCATTGGTATGACCGGAATAAAAATTGGCGCAAACTTTCATATTGTTACCGGTGATAAAACAGCTATCAGAAACATACACCGTTGTGTAACTCGTTCAGGTTTATCAACGAAAGATTTAGTGTTGCAACCTTTGGCATCTGCTGCTGCAGTAATGTGCGCCGAAGATTTAGAAGCAGGTGTAGCTATCGTTGATATTGGTGGTGGTACTACTGACTTGGCTATTTTTCATGAAGGTATGTTGAAGCATACGGTTGTGATTCCGATTGCGGGTGTCAATATTACCAATGATATTCGTCAAGGGCTTGGTGTACTTCGTTCACAAGCTGAACAAATGAAAGTTCAATTCGGAATGGCATTGGCAGATGAAGCAAAGTCAAATGCATTTATTACTATACCGGGTTTGAAAGGACAACAACCCAAAGAAATTTCAGCAAGGAATTTAGCGAATATTATTCAATCGCGAATGGAAGAAATATTAGAGTATGTGGTGTATCATATTAAGCAGCAAAATCTTCAGGATAAATTACATGGCGGTATCATCTTAACCGGAGGAGGCAGTCAATTAAAACATTTGATACAACTGACTCAATTCCGCACAGGATTGGATGCGCGTATCGGATTACCTAATGAACATTTAGCAGCAGGACATACCACTGAATTATTGAAACCAATGTATTCAACTTGTATCGGTTTAATTCTTCGCGGATATGATGATTTTGAAAGCAACCGTCTGCGATTTATTTCAAATAATACTGAAGAGTCATTAACTGAAAGTGTTGAACCGGTAGGCATTTTTACAACGATGACAAAAACATTTGAACCAAGTGTTGAAGAATTATTGCAAAAAGCATTTGATGGAGAATCCACGACCAATGAAACAACTGTTTCTGAAAATGTGCACGAGGCATCATTTACATTAGACAGTATGGAGAATATTCCTGCAAGTCTTTTTCAACCATATACAAAAGAACAAGAAGCAAAATATGAAGGCAATGCCGTGAGAGTAAGTGACAGAGCAAAAGC
>JANNYV010000211.1:0-1696 GCA_031410275.1 Bacteroidota bacterium | reverse complement strand
CACTAAACACACTTAATACATTGTATCTCCGTGGGAAACTATTGCCCATAAAGCCTTACAGGCTAATGACAGCCGTAGCTCAGAAGATAATAAGTACAAACTGCTTCTTAATGGAGTGAAACGTGTTAGGATAAATTAATTGTTAATGGTTAATTGTTAATTGGTTAATTTCAGCACATTCATATGTCTGATATCTTTATGATGATTGGCAGCAAGTAATTCATACCAAATTACAATTACAAATTTGAAAAAATTTATTCTAGCGGTGACGTCCCCAGCGGGTTCTTATGTTTATAGAATAACAATTCCTACAGCATTTCTCTACGACCCAAAGAGGTCGAACAGATATTTCACATCGCTCATATGCGACCCCGCTGGGGTCGAAACCATTTCTCTACGACCCCAAAGAGATCGATCAACATCATTGAATATAATAGAAACAGAGGTTAATTGTTAATTTCAGCACATTAACTACGTCCATCTTCTTTTTTCACGTACTGCATAATTTTACTGTACAGTAATTTATCATCAATGGGTTTGGATAAATAATCATTCATACCGATGGCTTTAGATTTATCGATATCCAGCGAGGTGACATCAGCCGTAAGTGCAATTATAGGTATTGAAGATTTCATCTCGTCTCGGATATATTGGGTTGTTTCAAAACCATTCATTTCGGGCATTTGCATATCCATCAATACAACATCGTATTTATCTTCTTTTAATTTATCAATGGCAACTTTTCCATTATCTGCTATATCAAACTCAAAACCTAATTCTTCTAATAGTATTTTTATCAATAACTGATTCAACACATTGTCTTCAGCAACTAATACTTTCACATTTTTTCCTGCATCTTTACGAATTACAACTTCCTCTTTAACATCGGTTTCAATATTTGTTTTCCCAAAATTCATTACAAATCCGAAAGACGAACCTTTGCCTAACTCGCTTTTAGCCTCTATCGTGCCACCTTGAAGTTCTACCAGTTTTTTAAAGATGGCAAGCCCTAATCCCGTGCCTCCGTATTTCCTGCTGGTGTCATTCGATGCCTGTTCAAAACTCTCGAAAATATGTTCCAACTTATCTTCCGGAATGCCAATACCAGTATCTTTTACGATAAACTCAAGGGTTATATTTTCTGCATCCTCTTTCAGTTTATGAATACTCATCGTTATCTTCCCTGTATCGGTAAATTTCACTGCATTGCTCAACAAGTTTAATATTATTTGTCGCAGTCGTACCGGATCTCCAACTATCATTTTAGGAAGGTTGCTATCGTATTCTCTAACTAATTCTAAATTTTTTTCCATTACTTTTCCTTCCATCATTAAAAGTGTGGTAGATACTGAATTGCACAAATTAAAGGGGATATGATCAAAGGTCATCTTGCCTGCTTCCACTTTTGCAATGTCAAGGATATCATTAATGATCACCAGCAATGCTTCACCTGATTCTTTTATGGCACTTAAATATTCCTGTTGTTCGTTGGTCAATTTAGTTTTTGAAATCACGTTTGCAAACCCGATGATTGAATTCATAAACTGAAAGACATCGCACTCATGAACCAGTACTTCATCCGTCCTATCGCCGCCGCAACGGCCATCGCCCTGGCAGTGGCTTCATTCGGAGCCGGCGCACAGGACGCCAAGCCCGCTCCCAAGGCCACCAAGACCGCATCCGGAATCGAAATCAC
>JANNYV010000210.1:0-6562 GCA_031410275.1 Bacteroidota bacterium | reverse complement strand
AAATATTGACCAAGAGTATCAAAAATATGGACACCAAAGATCCATTGCAAAAAGCAGTTTCATTCGCTATGCTTGGCAAGTTATATTATACTCAAGGCAATTATGAAGCAGCGAAAATGTCGTATGACAGCGCTTCGCATTATGGCACTAACCCGGCCCTAGATAATATTGATGAAGTAAATACACGTAAAGAAGTATTGACTGATGTAGTCAAAAATATCCGAATCATTCGTAAACAAGATAGTCTTTTACTATTGTCTCAAAAAAGCGAAAAAGATCAAAAGGCTCTTGCAAAAAAGGAAGCCGAACGATTGAAAAAATTAGAGAAACCCGTTGATAATAATACCACACAAGTCATTGCCTTGACAGCCGGGAATATTCCTAAATCGAATTGGTATTTTTACAACAATAGTTTAATGGAAAAGGGAACCTCAGAATTCAAGCAGAAATGGGGCATCAGAAAACTTGACGATAACTGGCGACGAATTGCAGCCAGCACTATGATGCAGGCAGGAAGTGGCGAATCAGAAAAAGAAGAGGATGAAAATAAATTATTGATTAACGGATCACAATACGAAACTTTATTAGCCGAGATTCCAAATACACCTGCGAAAAAAGACAAAGCGAATAATAGCATTATGAATGCTTATTATGATTTGGGATTAATTTATTATGCACAATTGCAGGATTATAAAAATTCAGTTGCAGCACTTGATTCATTATTTCGTAAATACCCAAACAATACATTTAAAAAGCAAAGCTATTACACCTTATTTCTTGATTATAGCTTGTTGAAAAATGAACCAAAAGCTGATTACTATAAAAAACTTCTTCAGGATGAATTTGGGCAATCTGAATTTGCAAAACTTGCGAACAACCCGAACTATTTACAGGAATTAAAAAATAATGATAAGTCAGTTGACTATTATTACGACACCACTTATTTAGCCTATAAAGATGCAAAATATGCAGAAGCATTAGAACGAATCAGCTTTGCCCAAAAATCATTTAAAGGAAAAGCATTGATGGCAAAATTCGATTTATTAGAAGCTGTAACGAATGCCGGGTTAAAGGATTATGCTAAATGCAAAACGAACCTTGAGGGCGTGATAAAGACATATCCTTCGACTGAAGAACAAAAGAAAGCGCAAGAGTTATTGAATTATTTAAATGCTAGTAATGTCCTTCCAAAGGATTCTGCTTCAGCAAAAAAAGATTCACTCGGAACTAATTTTTCCGAAATAAAAACGGCCGAAGGCAAAGGTGTGTATGCCTACGATGCAAAAGATGAGCACATGCTATTGGTCTATATCAGTAAAGTAGATGGCCGAACAATGGCCTTAAAATCAGGGCTTAGCGATTTCAATATTTTAAAACATGAATCAGAAGAATTAGCCACAGGGCAAAATTTGTTTACAGTAAAAGAAGGCGTAGTTACAGTAAGCAAATTTTCGAATGCAGTCTTTGCAAAAATTTACATGAATGATATTATTAAAGAACAAAATCTTTTTAAGCAATATCAAAAAGATGATTATAATGTTTGCCTGATTAGCTCTCAAAATTTTAATGAGCTTTTGAAAACGCGAGATATTCTCGGGTATTTAGATTTTTACAGGAAGAACTATAAGTAGCAGTTATCCTTACGACTTAAGACTTTCACCTATTCTATTCGCCGTTCATCAAATTTTAATTGATTATATTAAAATGAACTTTTACATTTGGCTTCATAAAAAAATAAAATATGAAAAAAATAGTTTCAATTGGTATGATGTTCTTCATGGCATTTATATCATACACAATTTCAGCACAAGATTTAAATCAAATTGTAAAGAGTCATATCGATGCGATCGGTGGTGCTGAGAATTGGAATAAAGTAAAATCAATAACTTCGGAAATGTCGCTCAAAGCACAAGGTGCTGAGATTAAAGTGACGATGAATATTTTACAAAAAAAAGGGTTTCGTGTTGATATTGAATTGATGGGAATGAGTGGATATCAAATTATGACCGATAAAGAAGGTTGGGGCTATATGCCTTTTGCCGGACAAACCAAAGCAGAAGCAGCAACACCTGATGATGTAAAATCATCACAAGACGACTTAGATATCATCGATGATTTTATTACGTATAAAGATTATGGCAAAAAACTTGAATACCTTGGAAAGGATGATATGGAAGGTACCGAGTGTCACAAAATATCTATGACAGATAAAGAAGGTAAGGTCACTACTTTCTATTTAGATGCTTCGAACTATTATACGCTCAAAGAAGTTTCGAAGAAAAAAGCAAACGGCAAAGAATATGAATCAACCACTACATATAATAATTACAAAAAACTAGACAGCGGTATTGTTGTACCCATGTCACAAAGTGGTGATCAAGGCGATATGGAAACAAGCAAAATTGAAATTAACAAACCTATTGATATTGCTATCTTTCAGCCGAAGACATTGGCCGAGTTGAAAAAATAGTTTCAACAATAATTACTTATTGTTTTACTACTTTCTTTCGTGTTACTTTTCCTGCATCCGCAATTTCTAACAGATAGATTCCTTTGTGCAAATCAGACAAATTCAATTGCGTTGTAGTGGTGTGATTAAATTGTTTCTTCAATACAACTTTTCCTGTCATATCAGTTAATACTACCGTTGCATTCTTAAATACATTTGCTGAAGCTATTGTAATAAAATTCTTCGATGGATTAGGATAAATCAATATTGAGTTGTCTTCAACAGTTAAATTGTCAACTGCATTCGGTATATTTTCAATAATGATATTTTCCGTGGTATTTGTAACGACAGGAGAATTATAATCAAATATAATGGATGCTGTATTATGAATTTTAGACCCGGCCGCCAATCCGCTTTTTGGCATAATGTGATAGGTCACCGAACCATGACTTGCTTGCTCATTGCTTACACTATCCGGCAAATTGATTCCCATAAATGTAAAGACCACGTGACCTGTTCCGTTTATTGCATATGTGACAGGGTGACTAAACCCAACTAATTTAAATGTACTTACATCCGCATTCGCATCGAGGTCATCTTGTAGAAATACATTAAACGCAGGTGCCGTGCCTGTATTTTGAAAATGTATCGTATACTCTAATTCCTGTGTGCTTAAAATATTTCCATCAGGAGTTACTGTCTTACCATTTGGATCAAATGAACTTAAGCAAGCCTGATGATGTGCATACATATTATTTGTTGGAGCCACGTCGTTTGTCAATGGCTGTATAGTCCAAAAAGAATGTAAGGTATCACCAAGGTTGATACTCGTATCAGCATGCAAATGCATAGTAATCGTTCTGTACTCATTTAGTTGCAAATTAGAATAAACCCACAAAATAGAATCTCCGCTGACAACATCAGGCGCAGGTGTGCTGCTTGTAAAACTATAATGACTGTCTTTCACAAAGAAAATCGTATCACCCGATTCAACAACAGTGCCATTATTATGATAGGTTGTATAAAACGTAATATTGGCATTTGGCCATGGAACATTTGATGAATTTGAAGAGATGGTAACATCATGAATATTGGGTGTGGCTTGCAAACCAAAATCTAAATTATTAGTTGCCTGAGTCAGTGGAGTCACATTATATGTTGTAGGTGTTGATGTAATATTCCAATACATTAATGGAATTGCATGAACAGCATACGTTAATGAAGAATCGATATAAAATAAACTGTAATTCCCGGCATTATCAGTGGTTGTATAATAGTTTTGCAATCCTTCATGAACCATTACATTGGCCATCCCACTTTCACCGGCATCTTTTACACCATTGCCATTTAAATCATTATATACATTTCCGGACATATAGGAGAAAGGTATTCCTGTTGCAGGACAAGTTCCGAATGAAAATACCAAACCCGGAGGAACTACTGACAATGGGTTTAGAAACATTCCACTTCCTGAAAAAGTCAGTGCCGGTGAACTGTTGGTCCAATTTAAATTCGTAGAGCGCATATTAAAATCTGTCGTTGTAGCGCCGGTTAAACCTACATGAAATAGTTGCCCGGTACTTAATGCATAGGCATTATTACCATAATAAAATTGAATACAGCCACTTGTTTCATGAATACGTATTTGCATATTTAAATGACAATACGGAACGGCAAATATGCCATAGTCCTTCCATTGAATAATACATACCCTATTTGGTGCAGCACCTACTGTTACGTACTCTATACTTCCACCGGTATTCGAATTTCTCAAATCAGCTAGCATGCCATTAACTTGATTGACACTAAATGTACCTAATGTCCAAAGTGAAGAATGGTTGGCGCTATCCATAACAATAAATCCATTTGTACAAACTCCAAATTTACTTGTTACATTTCCATTGTAATTTACGCTAAACCCTAAAGGAAGATCTGCATGAAAAATATCATCCTCCATTGGGGCATCTATAACAGTACCATTAATGAGCTGAAATGTATCCATTGATTGCGTGAATGGGATCGTATTCACTTGAGCATGACTGCCCAAAACTAAAAAAATAATGGCTAAAAATAAAAGTACGAATTGTTTCATGTGTAATATATTTTCATAAAAATATAAAAAAAATAGACAAATAAAATTTATTGACCTTTTTATTAGCTTCTCTAATTTCTAAATTCTCTAATTATTACATTCCCAAATTTCCGAATTACTTTTGCGACCATGCAAATACCTTGTACCAAGGAAGAATTATTAACATTAGAAAAGATAGCCTTCGCAGCCCGCAAATTGGATATGCCTTCTTATGTGATTGGAGGTTTCGTACGTGATAAAATAATTGGGCGAAAAACAAAAGATATTGATATTGTATGTTTGGGCGATGGTATACTATTGGCACAAGAAGTGGCGACCTTATATAAACACAAACCTTCAGTAGCCATTTATAAAAATTTTGGAACAGCGCAATTGAAAGTTGATGAGTTGGAAATTGAATTTGTAGGAGCCCGAAAAGAATCATACAGGGCCGAAAGCCGGAACCCGGAAGTAGAAGCTGGTTCATTAGAAGATGATCAGAACAGACGTGATCTCACTATTAATGCATTGGCAATTAGTTTGAATAAAGATGATTATGGTTGTTTGATAGATCCGTTTAATGGCTTGTATGATATCGAACACTGCATTCTTCGAACCCCACTCCCACCCGACCAAACATTTATCGACGACCCGTTGCGTATGATGCGCACCATTCGTTTTGCATCGCAATTAGAGTATGGAATTACTTCTGAAACCCTTGTATCCATTGCAAAAAATGCAGCGCGTATTGATATCATTTCAAAAGAAAGAATCATTGATGAACTGAATAAAATTATTCTTTGTAAGAAACCTTCTATTGGATTGGAATTATTGTATACTACAAAATTATTGCATCGCATTTTTCCTCAATTAGTTGATTTAGCCGGGGCAGAATATATAGATGGCCGAGGGCACAAAGATAATTTTTATCATACGTTGCAAGTACTTGATAATATTTGTCATGATACGAATGATTTGTATTTGCGATGGGCCGCCATTTTACATGATATTGCCAAGCCCGCTACCAAAAAATTTGAGCCAGGGCATGGCTGGACATTTCACGGACATGAATGGATGGGTTCACAAATGGTTCCCGGTATTTTTAAAATGCTAAAATTGCCATTGAACGAAAAAATGAAGTATGTACAGAAATTAGTCTTGCTTCATTTACGTCCAATTAGTTTGACCAAGGAAGATATAACCGATAGTGCTATTCGCCGATTATTATTTGATGCCGGTGAAGATATTGATGATTTAATGTTGCTTTGCAATGCAGATATCACCTCAAAAAATGCGAATAAGGTAAAACGTTTCAAAGAAAATTTCGCCTTAGTACAAGAACGTATTAAGGAGGTCGAAGAAAATGACAACATACGAAACTGGCAACCACCCATCACCGGCGAAATTATTATGGACACTTTTAAGCTGCCCCCATCGCGGGTTGTAGGCGATATTAAAGTGGCGGTGAGAGAAGCCATTTTAGATGGAATTATTAAAAATGATTATGACGAAGCCTTCGCCTATATGATTCTTAAAGCAAAAGAGTTTAATTTAAATCCTATTTAGTAAGTTTGTCCCAAGATTCAGAATATGTCATTAATAAAATTTAGGGTTTGTTGGAGCGATGATGATAATACGTTGCGAGATATAGAAATATTATCTGGACAATCGTATTTTGATTTACATGTGATTATTAAAAAAGAATTGATGCTGCCCGCAGACATGGAAGCTTCTTTTTATGTGAGTGATGAGCATTGGAAAAAAGGGAAACAAATTTCTTCAACAGTCGAAAAAAATATACGTGATGCCATCGCATTGAGTATGAAAAAAACTCCGATTGGCGCATTAATCGTTGATCCACATCAAAAATTTGTATATGAATGTGAACATCCAAAAGCCTGGTTGTTTTATCTCGACTTAGTGACTTTATTACCGGAGCCAATGAGGCTTGATGAATTTCCTCGATGTATTAAAAGCGAAGGAATTTCACCTTCTCAATTGGGTATCATTCCAACCGAAAAAGATAGTGTGATGGAGGTTGA
>JANNYV010000209.1:0-2291 GCA_031410275.1 Bacteroidota bacterium | reverse complement strand
AATATTTCTTCCTCATCAGTATTGCTATTTCCTAACCCCGCTACTAACCATGTTACAATTGATTTAGGAAGCAACAACACTAATGTCGCAATAACCATCAGCGATATGACAGGCAAAATAATTTATGCAACAACGGCTCGTGAAGCACAAATGATAGAAGTAAACACAAAAGGTTTTGCAGAGGGAATTTACTTAGTACAAATTCAGTCAGCAGATTTTATTGCAACGAAAAAACTCATCGTAGCAGAATAAAGAAGTTGCATTATTTAACTACATATTAATATCCACTCTCGCGAGAATGAGGCGTTGCGAACGTGTGATGGCTTCTCGTGCTTTATTCCCAACCGGCCCCATTCAGTCACCGCAGAGTATTGGCAAACGAATCAACATCGAAATACGAATCAGTGTGCCGGATTCTGCGGTTTAGTCTATGTAGCACCTATTCTGCAAGGCATCTTTGCTTCGTACTCTCTTTGAGTCAATGTAGAGTCTTGTTTCTCCGCAGAGTCTCGGCTACTGAATCAATATCAAACGAAAATAATTATGCCGGACTCTGTGACTCCATAAACGCAGTGTGCCTTACGTGATTTGAGTTGTGATAAGAGTTCGGTAAGGACACTCTTCGAGGAAAAAATCAACTTTACAAGATGCTATCTATTTAATGGTTTCATTTTTTAAAAACTATTATCTTTGAATTTTAAAAAATACAATTATGGGATTAGTTTATGCAGATATTGAATTAATTAACGGCGAAGACCTCGTTTTAGCAAAACGTCATATTATAGGTGAGGATGAAATAAAAAGGATGCATGTAAATATGCTTGTAGATACAGGTAGTGTATATATGTGTATAAATGAAAATGTACAAGAGCAACTTCAATTAAATGTTATTGAAAAAAGAAAAGGACAACTTGCGAATGGAGAAATTGTGGAATATGATGTTGTGGGACCCATTGAGGTCAAATTTAAAAATAGACGTTGCAATGTTGATGCCATGGTGCTTCCTGGGGACAATGAAATGTTGTTAGGAGCAATACCACTTGAGGATATGGATATTTTAATTCATCCATACAGAAGAGAATTAATTGTAAACCCCGATCATCCCTATTTCGCGCAAATGAAATTGAAATAAGAAATTCCATATTGTTTATGAACGCACGAGATGCCAACTCACATTAGCTACGCCTCAATCTCGTGCTAGTGTGGGATTCTTAAAGATACAATACTAAACACATGAAAAAACAATCTCTACTATTACCGATTCTTCTAACTCTCACAATGGCAAGTTGTGTTCCACTTGTACATTTATATGAGACTAAGCCAATGGCAAACGTTACCAACCAAGAAGATTATTTTGAGAATGATACAATTAAGGTTATTTATTCTTTTTGGTCAGAGCATGGTACTTTTTCATTCTCTATTTATAACAAACTAAATGTTCCTATTTATATTGATTGGAAGAAATCATCGTTCATTAAAAATAACGACAAGCTAAATTATTGGAATGATGAAACATTGACAAAGACAGTTTCAAAAGGAGGTTCAAGGTCAACAGTTTCTTATAGTGGTTATAGCCTCCTTACTTCTATCGGAGGAATTAGCAATTCTACATCAGTTAAACCAGAACAAATAACCTTCATCGCTCCAAAATCAACTATTTATAAAATACAATTCAAATTGCACCCGGAGGAAGATAAGAGGTTTAGGGTTGATTCCATAGAGTATAACGAATCAAATACACCTGTATTCTTTAGAAATTTCATGACGCTTTCAACTTCCGATAAATTTGAAAAGGAGTTTTATATTGACAACGGATTTTATGTGTCAAAAATTTCAGAAATGCTAGCAAGCCATTTTTGCGGTGGGGCGCTATATCTAATCGATGACAACATTAAGATGATGAAATCGGAAACACCATTTAAAAGGAAATCAAGATTCTATATTATTATGAGATAAAAATTATGGAAGAAAAAATGTTTATGAACGCACGAGATGCCAACTCACATTAGCTACGCCTCAATCTCGCGCCAGTGAAAGGACACTCTGCGAGGAAAAAAAAAGCATTTATCAAATCTAGGCACGAGAAGGCAAGCGCACAAAGCAACGCTTCATTCTCGCGCCAGTAGAGAAGGATACTCTGCGAGGAAAAAGAGTTCGGTAAGGACACTGTACGAGAAACAAGATAAAATAGCATTTATCTAATCTAGGCACGAGAAGGCAAGCGCACAAAGCAACGCTTCATTCTCGCGCCAGTAGAGGAAAAAATTTAAATACAAAATTCTTAAACCGTC
>JANNYV010000208.1:0-12147 GCA_031410275.1 Bacteroidota bacterium | reverse complement strand
AAGAGTGTGCTATACAAAAGTTTTTTCTCCGCATCATTTGGTTGAGCCACCGGAAGCGAATCAGTGATACTGATATTCTTAGTAGATTTAGTCAGGCTATCTATATTAATTCCCAACCAATATTTTCTTGACGGTTCGAATTGAATATTCTTCAACACAAACTTTTTATTAAAATACCTAACGGCAATTTCATGTGTGCCGGCCTTTGCAGGAAATGAATATACATTGTTTCTCAAATCGCTAATATAAACAGGCTCACCATCTAAGAGAATATATTTTGGTGTGTATATATTGTTATGGTGTGTTATAGTAACTGTAAATTCCGGGGTGCGTGATTGAATTTCTTTGCTGAGTTTCGCCATTTCTTTTTTCGGATAGCGAAGTTCATAATATTCATTCTTCCATGCATTGTATTTCTGAAGATGCTTGTTCGTGAGATAATAATTTTGATTTAATTGAGGCCTGCTCAATGTAATATTATCGATACTTTCTTCTTGCTTAATTTCGATCCTGTCATTGTATTCTTCAGGTACTAAAATCTGTGGCGTGGTGAGTCGCTCATCAAATTGTTTATTCACGGCATAGGCAGCGATATTTACTTTTCGCAAAGGTTTGTTTTTATAATCAGTGGCTGTAATACTGATGGGCACTCGTTGTCCCGGGAAGGCTTGTGCAGGAATTGTTGATTTAATTTTTATAAAGTGTTGTTGAGGTACATAGGTAATTCTGTAAAAATTATATTCAATGCTGCCATTCAAATTTGTGGTTAGCAATATCGTGTAGGGGTCTTTACTATCATCCTTTATACGAAAGTCGAGCGTGGTGTTTTTGCCTGCTTTGACAAGTTTATCTTTTTTTAAAATTCTGTAATAAACGGGTTCGTCAAATGGGAATGAAAATGAAATATTGATGCTGTCGGCCGTTCTGTTTCCATTGACCTTGGTGATATTTAATTTATTAAAAATAATATCAACAGACGTTTGCACGGAATCTTTATCTATAAAAATAACTCGTGTATTATAAGGTGATAATTTGAACGAATAGGGTGTTGTAATATTTTTTTTGAATAGAGTATCACCGTTGCTCATCGAAATAATCTGATAAGGTCTGGCAGTATCTTTTAAATTATAAAAGCAATGAATATGCACCGAATCTTCCTGCTGATACATGACCACTTTTTCTTTTTCCATTTGCTTGGTAAATTGTCTGGCAATTACTTTCCGCTCAAAGGTATTGGGGTCAGTAAAACTTACTTCAAGATTAAATTGTGCATTCACTTTAGGTAATAGGGAAGAGGGAATTTTCAGCTCCATAAAATTTTCATACGGATAAACAGTATCCTTTTCGACCCAATTATTTTTCTTTGCTTCGGTCAGTGTCATACTATCTGTCAAACAATCCAGGACACGGGTAATACTCAATTTATAATGTATCATGGTTCCTTGCAAAGGAAATTGATTCGCATCTTTTGCAACTGCATAAAAGATGATATCCTCACCGGCAAAAAAGAAATCGCTCATCGAAACATCATACTTATTATTATTCAATACATAATCTTCGAGATAGAAAGCGGATGATTTGGTAAATGTATTATTGCCTTTACGATAATCGAAATTCAAATTAAAATTCCGGTCTATTTTTAGTGTATCAGGAATTTTCCATTTGTATACAAAGGCCCCCGGTGAAACACGTTTTAACTTCTTTGAAAAAACAAAATTCTGCATAGGTTCCGTAATCGTAAATTTTGCTTTTCTCCGGATGGCTCTTCCATTATTCGGATCCATCAGAAACGCTTTTACTTGTAATGTATCCCCCGGTTTATACACCGGTTTGTCTGTTATCATATATCCTTCGGAGGGACCGCCTGAGTAGGCACTTCCATTATTTGGTTGCGGTGGTGGTTTATACGCTTCATTAAAAGTATACTGCATCACAGTGTATTCTTCACCAACGGAAAAACTGATAAATAGTTTATTTTTTTTCAATCGCTCCTTATCTATTTTATTTTTATCAAATACATACCCTCCATAACCTTCATCAAAAGGTACTAGCATCCCATCTATTTGCACGACTGCTTTTTCAATATTTTTTTTGCTTTTTATATCATTCAAAAACAAGATGACATTGTCATAAATAACTTTTGATTTGATTTGAAAAGATGACTTGAAATAATACCGATACGTAATCAGTTCTTTCGAGATAGAAGCGATGATAAAATTTCCGTTGGGTAATGTATCATCTTTGTATGTGCTTCTCGGATAGGTTTTAAACAAATGTGTAAATAAGATGGAAGTATCTTCTAGGGTATTTTTTTTGATCAGATAATTCGTTTGCTCTTTGTCTAATTTATAGACATACATCATGGTATCATACGAAATAAAATCCATCAGTTTTTGACTGAACGAAGATTGATACATGGTCATTAAAATGACAACAAGCAAGGAGATTTTTTTCATATTCATAAAACGATTCTTCTTCAAATTTAGTATTGAAAAATACTACCTTAAAGATAAATTATTCTAAATAAATAAAAGATGAGTTTTATTCGAATGCGATGAAGGGTTTATTTTCAACTATAGAGATGAGGTCTATTTCATTTGCACTATTATCATTAATTGATTCTTTAGAAATTTTCAAATTCTCTCATTCCCACATTCTCAAATTCTCAAATTGTCGCATAGTCTCCTATCTTTGTCAAAAAAATAATTATGTCAAAAGCATACATCATAGATGCGGTGCGCACACCCGTTGGAAAATACGGAGGTTCCCTCAGCACGATTCGGCCGGACGATTTGTTGGCACTTGCAATCAAGGCATTAATACATCGAAATGAAAATATAGATATACATGCCATTGAAGATGTGATTGCAGGATGTGCCAATCAGGCTGGGGAAGATAACCGTGATGTGGCTCGCATGGCGGCTTTGTTGGCAGGCTTACCGATTACCGTCGGTGGCAATACGGTGAATAGGCTTTGTGCTTCGGGATTGCAAGCTATCATGGATGCAAGCAGAGCCATTATGTGTGGTGACGGAGAATTGATGATAGCCTCCGGTGTTGAAAGTATGACACGAGCACCTTTCGTAATGGGAAAAAGTGAGTCTGCCTTTAGTCGCAAAGCCGAATTATTTGATACAACCATTGGTTGGCGTTTTATTAATCCTACCTTATCAAAAATGCATCACCCTTACAGTATGGGTGAGACCGCTGAGAATGTGGCGAAGCAATGGAATATTACTCGTGAGGAACAAGACCGTTTTGCGTATGAGAGTCAATTGAAATATGAACAGGCACATCAAGCAAATAAATTTTCGGATGAATTGATTCCGGTCGAAATTGATTTGGGAAAAGGAAAGAAAATGATGTTTGAAAAAGATGAACATCCCCGTTTAAGCACAATGGAAAAATTGGCTGAATTGAAACCTGCTTTTCTGAAAGACGGAACTGTTACAGCAGCCAATGCAAGCGGTGTAAATGATGGGGCTGCTGCGATGTTGATAGCGAGTGATGAAGCGGTGAAAAAATATGATTTGCAACCGATAGCCAGTATAAAAAGTATGGCCATAGCCGGTGTCGACCCGAGTATTATGGGTATAGGTCCAGTGCCGGCAACACAAAAAGCATTGCAACGTGCAGGACTTACTATCGATGATATTGGTTTAATAGAATTGAACGAGGCATTTGCTTCTCAAAGTTTGGCTTGTATGCGCGACTTAAAAATAGATGCTAAGAAAGTAAATGTCAATGGTGGTGCTATTGCTATTGGCCATCCATTAGGTTGCAGTGGTGTTCGCATTTCCACTACTTTATTGCATGAAATGAAACGGACAAATACGAAATATGGTTTAGCTACGATGTGTATTGGTGTAGGACAAGGTGCAGCCATTATTTTTGAAAGTGTTTCTTAAATGTAAAAAGGAATTATAAATGATAAATGAAAAGTTATGAATTATGAGTTATAAATAGTTTATGCAATAACCTTTATTATTCTTCATTCTCCATTCCTCTTATTTACTCACTGTCATCAAATTTGTTAATCCTTTGAAGGATGTCAAATCTATTTTCAATGAGCCGAATAATATTTCTGCTTTTGCATAAATGGGTATATGATTCTTATCATCCGAAAGCCATACCATTAAATCTTCTTCGCGTTTAAAAATTCGTCCCTTCTGAAGGATAGGAACAAACTTCAAACACTTAATTTTTCCGAAGGATGTTTTCAATGTTTCTCTTCCTTTAAATTTTATTTGAAGATTATACATTTCACCATCAACAATTGTCGGAACTGAAAAAATATGCCCTTCCGGGTACGCGCCCAAATCCATGGTACGCGCCAGAAAAAAACCTGAAATCATGTCTTGTGTATTTTCCCAAATGGTATAGGTCTTTCCTTTATCAGTTACTTTTTTAGCGGCATGATTAAAGGCATAATCCTGCGCTGTTTTATAGCCGCCTTCATCAATACGTCTGCCAAAAAACCATGGTATCAAAGCTTCTTCATCAATATAGGATTCGTATCGGTCTCTTACTTTAAAAAAGAAATCGAAGGTACCTTTCGATTTGCCGATACCTACAACATGCAATGTATTTCGTCCTGCAAATTGTTTATTCTCATCAGTCACTTCAATAGTGGCAGTCACGGCATCAATAAAACCATAATGAATTCTGTAGGTTAATTTTTCACCTCGTTTATAAGCTTCATTAGTTACCTTGGTAAATTTAAATTGAGCCTTCGCAGAAAAAAGCGCCATAAACACAAAGAAGAAAACTGAGCTTATTAATTTCATTTAATTTTTATTTGTGTAAATGTACTATCAGGTTTATGGGTTATTGAGTTAAGGAGTTATTAAGTTGGTGAGTTAAGGAGTTAGGGGGTTCAGGGGTTAGTGAAAAAATATACATTCCCCAACACCTTAATAACTAATAAATCATAACCCGTAACTCAATAACTCGTAACTCATAACTTGTACCTAAACGAACTACTTCTTCAATTTCACTAACGTAAACTCTTTTTTATAGGTAAAATACACCGAGTAATTATATTCAAAAAATTGATTGTTTAAATCGAGGTAGGGTTCGAAACGAACATCCACATTGACGGCATCAAATACTTTATGTTGATAGAAGAAACGGAAAAATAACAAACTTCTATCTTGCTCTGTATAGCCCTGTTTGCCGTATATAGACGCAACTGATTGAAACAAATCTCCGCCCCGGCTTGAGATATATTCCTTGCCGGACCAATAACCAACAGAGGTTCCGATATCATATTTCGAAACTGCATTGACATTCACATAAGAGCCATTGCCTTGTTTATAGCTCAGTGTTTTTGTTGGAGATAAATTATTGAAGTAGGTATAGAGATAGTTTGCGCTTAGACACTTTAAAAATTTATGCTCATCAGGGTTTTTAAATTCAACGACTAATCCTGTTCCCATATTCGCAATGGTTTTTAGTGGCGTTGTATCAATATCAAGCTGACCTCCTTTGTGCGAAACCAAAAGTTGCAAAGGTAGCCTACATTCAAAACCCTTTTTATCATTTGCATATAAAACTATTTTTGATGAATGGCCTGCAGAAAATTGTTCCTGATAAGTTGAATGTAAATATTGTTGCACTTCCCAATTCATCCAGGTATCGGCCCATATTTTTTTTCTGTCTATTTTTATTTGCAAACCATTTTCAAGATTATTCAGTATCACCCGCTCATCATTGTAAATGGGTTCGGCAAGACGATGTGAAACATTCCCTTCGAGATTGCCCATGATCACACTGTATCCATTTTTTTGAATTTTAATTGAAAGAAGGGGAGCTACTGCTGTAAGTTTTTCATTCCCAAAATCTTTACGTGCATATATGCCTGCCTGTATACGCACATGCGGATTGACAATATATGCCAATGCAGTTTTTAGTTGAGTTCCGAATAAAGTATAACCGGTTGTAATCTTATGAAAATACTCATTGTTTTTAAAGAAAGTATTGTTGTCAACCAAAAGGCAAACAGATTCACGCATACTATCATTCAAATCAATATTACTTTCGAGAAGGGCATTATTGATTTGGGCCTTAGCGATATTCACCGTGGCAACAATAAGTAAAAAAAGGAATACATATTTTCTCATCAATTATATTTTATAAAAGACGTGAAGATAATAATTCCGGAAGAGCGAACATCAAAATAATTCAGTATTTTGCAGCATACATTTTGTAATATGAGAAAATATCTTATTGCGCTACTCGGGTTACTTACACTCTCGCTATCAATTAATGCAAAGGAAGAAAAAACAGAAAAGAAAAGTGATGTTGCTGTAAAAAAGGGGCATGTCATTATTTCCGCAGGATATGGAGTTCCTAGTATTATACGAGCTTATCTTAAATATAAAACAACCAGAGATCAGATACAGGTGTATGGTGTTGGCCCCATAGTTTTAAAAGGAGAATATATGTTGAGTAATCATGTGGGCATTGGGTTAAACACTTCTTACAGTCGCTCTAAAGTAACTTGGTTTGATGTCGGGTATGATACCATACAACAGAAATACAGAGATTTTGAATTTGGTATCAAAGCCTATGAAGTATCCGGAACCATTCGAGCCAATTACCATTTTTGGAGACGAAAAAAACTTGACTCATATGTTGGTGCCGGTTTTGGATATGGCTTTATCAGAATGTGGTCTTATACATTAGCACATACCACACACTTCAGTATTGAATACGATTTTCCGCGGCCACTTAGTTTAGAATGTACTTGGGGACTTCGATATTTTGCAACAAAAAACCTCGGTTTATTTGCCGAGGTTGGATTGGGAAAAAGTTGGATTCTTTTTCATAAATATTTTCTTCCTGAAGCCTTAATCCAAGGAGGGCTTGTATTAAATTTATAAATTTGGGTCAGCCGTTACTGTAAAGGTATAATTTACTCTAAACTTTGTGCTCGCTGTCACACCCTCATTATCTTGCGTTCTAAAGCCTACTAATAATTTCATATACTGAGATCTGAAATAATCTTTTATATCTGCTGAATTTACAGTTAGGGTAAGGTTTGTTATATTTCGTGGCACATTGGTTTTGCTGGCTACTTCAAGTGGTGTGGTGCCGCTAAAGCTATCAACATATATTTTAATACTGGTACCAACACTATCAAGAAAATTAAATGTTTGTCCCGGAGAATTTTCAAGTACAATACTTAAACTTTTTAAATTCACTTTAGTAATCTGAGCTTTTGTGAAACCATACGGTGTAATATATTCATCTACTTTTGTAGCAAAGGTATCTATTTGAAAGGGGGTATTTACCAAATCAATAGGCGCACCCGGAGCAATGGCAAAAGGAAGGGAGGTTGTATCTGATCGGTCAATGTCTACGACAATTAAATCTTTCTTAGGTGTTGTGGTCGTTTTCTTTTTGCAACAAGAAAAACTTACTGCCAATATGATTGATACAAAGAGCACTGAAATTAGTTTGTTCATTTGATTTTTTTTAAAGAGTAAAAATATAATTTTTTAGTTACCAAAGGGAAAAATTTATATTTCTTCCCTTTTTACTACCACATGACGACGGAATGTCTATATTTGTTAGATAATTTTTCAAAAAATATGAAAACAGGCGTTTTGTTTTTTGTCTTTTCACTGATATCGTCCTTTGTATTTGCACAGGAAACCTATACCATGGGATATACCAATATGCAAATTGAAGTGATAGACCCGAATTTCTTTTCTGAATATCAATTGCCCGGACAGCCCTTCCAATGCGGTATTTACGACCATGAATCCGCCACATTTTATACCTGCGATTATCAAACATTCCGTTATGTAGACGAAGACCATATCGAACTAACCGGTAAAGATTGCTGTACGAAAATAGATTTTGACCCGGCCAAATATTATGGCACACTGACCTTAACCGGTATCATCGATTCGGTTGAATGGGATAGTTTAATTATTCATTTCACTACCGATAAAGCCCGTATCACTATTAAAACAGATGAACGCGAAATTGATCATTTATACAAGAAATTTTACAGCAAAGAACGTCTCGGAAAATTGGGTATCAAATTGCGTTTCAAAACCTATGATACACCCAAAGAAGAACAATTAAGTTATAATAAAAATACCGAAGTAAAAGTAAAACCGAAACGTACGTTTACACGAATACTTCGTTGGTAATCATGCAAGCTGCTAGCTCATAGCTATTGGCTTATAGCTTAAATTGCAATTCTACTATCGCATTTCCTGACATTTAACAACTAACATCTGCTTTGAAACTTCTAGCTATCGAAAGTTCCTGTGATGAAACGAGCGCTGCCGTATTGGTTGACGGCAAGGTCTTATCAAATGTGATATATACACAAACCATTCATGAAAAATATGGCGGCGTAGTACCCGAAGAAGCTTCACGTTTGCATATCAAACATATTTTACCGGTGGTGATAGAGGCCTTCAAACAAAGTGGTGTTTCAAAAAATGAAATCAATGCAGTTGCCTATACACAAAGCCCGGGTTTGATTGGGTCATTATTGGTCGGAGCTTGTTTTGCAAAATCATTTGCACAAGCCCTCCATATTCCAACCATCGCTGTCAATCATATGCTAGCACATGTGCTATCAAATTTAATTGCAGATGCAAAACCTTCATTCCCGTTTTTATGTTTAACAGTCAGTGGCGGTCATACACAAATTGTTCAATGCAATTCCCCACTCGAGATGAGCGTATTGGGTGAAACACTTGATGATGCTGCCGGTGAAGCGTTTGATAAAGCCGCAAAAATGTTAGGACTTCCCTATCCGGGCGGACCACTAATAGACAAATATGCACAACTCGGAAATCCCTTGGCATTTACATTTGCCAAACCACAAATAGCAGGGTTGGGTTTCAGTTTCTCAGGTGTAAAGACTTCTATCTTATATTTTTTGCAGGCAGAAAAAAAGAAAGATGAACTATTTATCGAAAAAAATTTGCATGATATTTGTGCCTCTGTGCAACATACCATCATTACTATTCTGATACAAAAATTAATTAAGGCAAGCAAAGAAACCGGTATCAACGACGTTTGCATTGCAGGTGGTGTGAGTGCAAACAGCGGCTTGCGAAAAGCCATTGAAGAAACAGCGATGAAATATAAATGGAATTATTTTATACCAAAATTTGAATATTGTACAGACAATGCCGCTATGATTGCAATAGCCGGATATTATAAATATTTGAATGGAGAATTTTCTTCATTAGAAGAAACAGCGAGTGCGAGGAGTATTGCTTTTGGCTAATAGCCTTTAGCCGATAGCTCAATGCAGAAAATTAAAACGAAATGATTCGCTGAATGGCTTTTTGAAAGCTGTAGACAATAAAATTGTGATGAATATAAAATAGTCAAAACGAAATACAACAGCAAATTATCTATCAACATTTATAAAGACAAAACCAACGCTAACAGCCCGCTGCACTTCCCATGTTCGAATTCAAACAATTCACTATCCTTCAAGACCGCTGCGCACAAAAAGTAAGTGAAGTTGCCTGCATACAAGGAGCATGGACAAACATACCGGACACCTGCAAACGAGTATTGGATATAGGCAGCGGCACAGGTTTATTATCACTGATGTTGGCGCAACGATTTGATGTGATTATAGATGCGATAGAGGTAGATGAAGAAACCTATACACAAGGAAAGGAAAACATTGCATCATCTCCATTTAAAGGTAAAATAAATTGTTTGCTCGGTAATGTCAAAACATTTGATTTTAAAAGCACCTACGATTTTATCATAAGCAACCCTCCTTTTTTTGAAAAACAATTACAAACCGAACAGAACAAAGCAAACATTGCCAAACATTCTTCTCAACTCACATTGAATGATTTACTTTTTGTCATTCATAATTTATTACACACGGATGGGCAGTTTTCAATTTTGTTTCCATATGAGCGGAAGAACGAATTAGAAGTGAATTGTTTGAAGTACAATTTTTATCCGATGAATTATTTGATACTGAAACATTCTGCTGCTCATGCACCCAAAGTTTTTATCGGTATTTTTTCACAACAGCAACAAGTGATAAAGGAAGAAGAACTCATTATAAAATCAAATGGTGAGTATAGTGAACGAATGAATGAATTGGTAAAGGATTATTATTTGTAAGAAGCACCAATGTTCACCTACATCTTATATTGCATTACTACGTTTCTTCTAGAGGATTAAAAATAACTCATACACTGCAACGAAAAAACTCGCCTTGAGTTCAAGTACAATATACACCTATCCAAACATATCACCCGGGTTCGAAACACTTTCACCATCACTATCCGTACTCGACGATTCTTCAACATGGTTCGATGTTGGTGCCGGTGCAGGTGCTGATTCTTCTTCTACATGATTTGATGTTGATGCTGCTGGTTCGTCTTCAGCAAGACTTGTAGTGGTACCAGAACTGCCGCTATCTGATGATGCTTCGGCATAGCTGCCCGGCCAATTATTGGTAATGGTGAGTGAGCCTCCGAAATCTAATACCCTAGCCGAAATGGTCAGGTCTATATACATCGGATGTTCATTAATGGCATCAAAGTTTTCGGTATAATTGACACAAAATGCATCGGTAAATTTTACGGTTCTCATTGAGCTTGCATTATCGCGCCGGCTAAATGTAATGGTGCCGTTTTTCATCATCGATGGCGATATCATCCATTCGAGCATGGCATTATTATTACTCGATTCGATGGTAATAGAAAATACACCACCCCTCGATGTAGAGTTCGGTCTGTTATGCTGATCAATCGATTGGTTTAATCCTAACTTAAATTTTAGGAGATTAAATGGCTTGCCGTCTATTTGTAATTTTCCCTGAAATGACATAGTGTAAAAATTTGGAGCTGAAAGATGATATCAAATATAAGATAAATATAAAAGGCTGTCAAAGATATTTAGTAGTTGGTGGGGTTTGAATTGTATTTGGTCAACAGCGAATGAAAATCGGTTTGAAATAAAAGGCTATACTAAATACGTCATATGAAAGAATAAACTTTGAATTGTCTTTGTATTGCGGCAACGATTGAAGCGAAAAGCCCGGACCATGCGCTCTGGCATGGGAGGACTTGTAGCGTAAAGCGTGTGTGCCGCCCAAATTATTCTCACAATATTTTTAGTATTGCAAATAAAAGTACAAATAAATTTACGAAGCAATCAATGCAATCTGTGCGCCGGGCAAGATGAACCCTGCCGCTGCATCTCCTATAAAACAAAATGCGTTCATATTATTGTATACATCACCCAAATAACGGCCAATACCAAGAGGATCAGTAGCGGCATCAAGCATGGTGGTAGAACTCGATGGAAGGTAATCGCCAATGGGCGCAAAGTCTCCAATAATCATAATACTGACCGCACCGGAAACCAGACATCCGATACCGGCTTGTATATAACATACATTGCTTCGCTCAGGTGAAAACGTATTCGACGGAATATTGTATGTATCTACTCCGTTGCATCCGCGAATAAGGGAATCGGTACTCACTGTTCTGGTTAATGAAGTGAGACTGGTACCTGCAATCAAGGTGAGTATGTTTCGCAAGAGTGGTCTGGCTATCATTTCTAAAAGATCTGAGACGGCATTAAAAACACCGGCACCTCCCAAGTTGCCTCCAAGATTTACACCATGAACTCTTTTCGAAATAGGAATCACCGGCTCTCCCCAAAAACGTCGCCTATCTTCGAACGTAAAATTGCTATAAATATCTTCATAACAATATTCATTATTGGGTCTGCCGCTACCGGGAAAATACGCTTCAATATCATACAAGCCCGCCAAATTTTCTCGGGTAAAAACAAGCGGTGTCAAAGGCAATGTTACGTTCCCCCATGAAGCACCGACCACAATGGTAATGGCATTCACAGCGGAAAAACTTCCTGCGTCATTAAAGCCGAGTATGTATGTTCTATTTGGCATAATTTATTTTTAGTCTAATTCTTTATGTCATCGTTAAAAATTTTTTGGGCGTGCCCCCGAAGCAGAAAAACTGATGTCTTTCATTTGCTTCATAATTCGTCTGTTTTTCCGCTTCGGGGTCGGGCTCTTCACTGCAATCTCCCGCCCAGAGCGTCGGGAGGATTTTCGCTACGATCCCTCACGCATCGCACTTTTCAAGCTTTACATATCATTGA
>JANNYV010000207.1:0-1897 GCA_031410275.1 Bacteroidota bacterium | reverse complement strand
TGGCTTGGTATACGAATTTATTAAGCATAGTAAAACTAAATAAAAACTAAAATTATGACACACTTCAGAGTAAAAACCCCAAATTATGTTCCAGGAATTTTAAATGTAATGGACAAATTATTTAGCGAAGATTTTCAATCTTCATTTGTACACTCAAGCCATCCGGCTGCGAATATCACTGAGAAAGATAAAAGCTACGATATCACATTGATGGCTCCGGGCTTAAATAAAGCAGATTTTAAAATTGCCTTGGAAAACAATTTGCTTACGATTTCATTTGAAAAGAATGAAGAAAAAACAGAAGAAACAGAAAAATTTATTAAGAAAGAATTTGCCATCAAATCATTCAAACGTTCTTTCACCGTCAGTGAAAAATTGAATGCGGATGAAATCACAGCGGCATATGAAAATGGTTTATTGACTGTCAATATCCCAAAATCAGAAGAGGCAGAAGTGAAAGCAAAAACTATCAATATCAATTAATTGGTTTGTTTATTAGTGAATAAAGAGTCCTGCTTGAAAGAGCAGGATTTTTTTTGCAAATGAATTTAAATAAATGGCCATTCAATTATTCATTCATAGATTTAAATTCTCTACTAGCGCGATTGAAGCGCAGGAAAAGTGTGCCGGCATCTCGTGCAAAGGTGAAGACGAATGCAATAAATTAAAATCTATGGCAATGAAATCGGTCATGCATAAGGCATTTGAAACACCGCCTTTATTGGTGTTCTTCACCAACAAAGGCGGTGTTTCATTTTCTTTCTCAATAATCTTGATTAACAATATGAGCAATGCCAACAACATGAAACTAAAAAATCCCTCTCTTTCGAACGGGATTTTTTTATATTTTTCCAAAGCCATAAGACTTTGTAAAGGCTGAAAATTATTCTGCAGCCGGAGTTTCTGATTCGGTTGTTGCTTCTACTTCAGGAACTTCTGCTTCTACAACAGGAGCTTCCTCAACTGCTACGGGAGCCTTAGCTTCAACTACTTCTACTTTTTTAATAGTTGGCTGAATTCTTGAAGAAGCTTTTGCTTTCTTATGAGAATCCTGACGGTCTGCAACTAATATTTCATGAGATGCATTCCAAACTTCAAATTTTTGAACGGCTGCTGCTTCATCAAATAATCCAAGTTTTACACCACGCATCAAGTGCTTCAAATATTTTACTCCTTTAAAGGATAAGATACGATTGGCAGTATGTGTTGGTTCAGCACCTCGGCCTAACCAGTGCAATGCACGTTCGCGATTGATTTGAATAGTTGCCGGAACAGTCAATGGGTTGTAGGTTCCTAATTTTTCGATGAATTTTCCATCACGGGGTGAAGCTGAATTGGCTACGACGATGAAATAAAACGGGCGTTGTTTTGCGCCATGACGTTGAAGTCGGATTTTTACTGACATAAATAATAGAAATTATTTTTGGTGGTTAATAAATAAAATAAGTGTGCGAAAGTAAGGCAATATATTGTATTTCAGAAATCAAATTTTTGCAGGTATTTTATTTTGTAAAAAATAATTTCTTAAACGGCAGGAAAGCTTATTTTTGACATCTTCATGATAAAAGTACTTGAACATTTTGGTAAATACCTCTTAATGATGGGAGGTATGTTCACAAAGCCTGAAAATGCCCGTGTTTACTGGAAAGAATTTATACATCAATGTTATGAAATAGGGATTGGGTCACTCGGAATTGTCGTTATTATTTCACTTTTTTTGGGTGCGGTGACTACGGTTCAAACAGCGTATCAATTGGTGAGTCCGTTGGTGCCGCCCAGCACCATTGGACAAATCGTAAGAGATAGTATGATACTTGAACTTGCGCCGACTGTTGTAAGCATTGTGCTTGCAGGTGTTGTAGGAAGTAAAATAGCCAGTGAACTTGGTAATATGAGA